>SIAG01000110.1 GCA_009691925.1 Planctomycetaceae bacterium | reverse complement strand
ACGCGGCGATCAGGAGCGTCCACGGCCACCACAGCCGCGTCCACTCGAGATTGCCGCGGACACCCCCCGACACCAGCGCCCCGGCCATCAGTGCCGTCGCCACTATTCCCAGCCACCCCGACCAGGACGACTTCCATGTCTTGTAGCCGACGAGCCGGCGGAGCCGGGCCCAGCGGGAGGGGAAGGTCTCGCCGGTCGACTGGTCGTAGCAGGCTGCCAGGAGCGACAGATCTCGCGCTTGCGGGCCGGCGAGCCGATGCTTCTCGCGCCCGCCCCCCTCGAGGAGTTTCGAGACCAATTGCGTCGTGCCGAGGGCGAGGATGGCGTCGATGTGGTCCCACAGCTTCCAGTGGGCCAGCACCTTCTCCACCGGCCGCCTCGCACCGACCCGGTCGATGAACCGATCGAGGAACGGATTGAAGTCGTCGTAGAGAACGACGAACGTTTTCCGTTCGGGATGATCGGCATCGTGGCGCTCGAACTGCCGCACCATCTGCAGCTTGAGCGCGGTCTTCCCCGCCCCTTTTTCGCCGAACACGATCGCGGTGCTCGGATCGTCGGGGTTGCCGTAGATCTTGTCCCAGGCCGGATGGAAGGTCGACTCCAGGCAGGTGCGCTTGAAGACGGTGTCGTTCTGTGCGTCTTCCTCGGCAAACGGGTTGCCGGCGATGCGGTGATGGTCGAGGAAGTCCTGGATCTTCATGTCAGCAGACGACTCCGGGAGCGGAAACGGGAGAGCAGAACCGTCACTTGCCGGCGGGCACGAGCCCTTCGACCATGGCGCGGAATCCGTCGGCATGCTTCGCGACGGTCTTCCCCGGTCCGTAGAACTTCAAAAAGTAATTGCCGCGGTCGGGCGTTTCCACGATCGCCGCGAGCATCCGGTAATCGGGGCGGTCGACGGCCTTGCCACCGGCAAAAGGCCCGGCGGGGGCGTCCTTGTAGGTGCCGTTGATGTCGACGATCGTCACGTCGCACCCGGCCAGCTTGACCTTCTTTGCCGTCGCCTTCGACTTCGTGTCGCTCCCGTCGGGCTGAGCGAACTGGCCATACCAGCGATCGACGTTCGCCTGAACGCTCCCCCCGGCTCCCATCACCGTCATCCGCCCCGGCTGAAGCCCTTCCCCTTCCGAAGGAATCGAAAACTCCGTCTCGACGATCGACGACTTCGGCTGCACCCGCTTCCACCCCTCTGGAGCCGCAAGCGAAAAACCCTCCTCGGCGATCGTGTAGGCGAGAGCATCGTCCCCGGCTTGCCAAGCCTGGACGGGGGCGGCGACAAGGGCAACCACAAGGGCAACGAGGGCTGAACGGACGTGCATGGAGGCGCTCCGGTGCGGTGTCGGGGGGAAATGAAGCCAATCGTAGCAGCGTAACGAGGGAGCGTGAGAGGGGTCAGTCGGCGGCGGGAGGAAGGAGCTCGGGAAGCGTTTCCAGGGCCACCATCTCCGCCAGCCCCGCCTCCACCATCTCCTTTCCCGAGACGTAGCGGTGGGTCTTGATCCAGTGGGCGATGAGGTCGTGCGACCTGCCGAATAGGTCGCAGAGCATCCGGTCCATCTCCCCCTCGATCTCGACAAAATGGCGCGACCACTCGGCCGCCTCAGTGATCCCGATGTGCTCCTCGCTCTGCCACTTCATCGGATGAAACAGAAACACGCTGTGGGGGGTAACGAGCCGGCGAACGCAAGTGGCAAACGGCCACAGCGCGGCCGACGAACACTCGCCGCCGACGATCCCCGTGGCCCGCACGCCGCGCAACTTCATGAGCGTCGAAAGCGCCATCGCGCAGTAGGGATTACCCCCGGGGGAATCGAACCAGATCGTGCACTCGCCCCCTGGCGGCACGCCGAGGAGTTTGTCGGTGAGGTCGGCCTCGTTGTCGGTCAGATCGCCGACCAGCGCGATATCAAACGGCCCGCGCTCGTCGTCGCCACGGTCACGCTCGCGGGGCCGTGCCGCCGGGCGGCGACGCGCTTCGCCCCCCCGACCGCGCCGCGGCAGGGCTGGCCCGGTTCCGCGGCCGGTGGTCCCGCGCTCCGGCCGTAGGCCGGCCAATCTTCCTCTCGACATCACGGGCAGGTCCTCGGTGTCAACTGCGGTAGTCGCCGTGACAGGCATCACACGACTTCTTCAGATCTCCGACCGCAGTTCGGACGGCATCGTAGTCGGACTTCCGCGCCGCGTCGCGGGCGCGCACGGCCGCATCGCGCATCGCGGCGGCATAAGCCCGGTAGGTGTCGTCGTCGGAGTACTCGAAGTCCTTCTGTTGGATCACTTCGCCGATCGCGGCGGCGATCTCGATCTCCCGCAGCAGCGAGTCGACCTGCTTCTCGAAATCCCCCTTGGAGGCGATGATCCCGCCGGCCGTCTGCTCGGCCACGTCCAAACGGCTCATGAGCGCTGGCCGCGCCGCCACCTGGCTCCAGGTGAAATCCTCCTCCCGATCGGCCTTCTTGGCGGGGGCCCCGCCGTCGAGGAGGGCGTCGAGATCGGCGGCCCGGGCCTTCGCCTCGGCAAACGAACCGTCGGTCCCCACCTTGCAATTGAAGCCGACCCGGGCGAAGAGATCGCGGGCGTTCTCGGCATCCTTCTTCCAGCGGACATCACCGTTGTGGGCGGCGATCACCCCGAACACCAGGGCGATCGCGCTGAAGGCCTCGCGGGCCTTGTCGTAGCCCCCCCCTTTGAACTCCGAGGCGGAGGCGATCGAGGCAACGACGATCTTCCTCTGCTCCTTGACCTCGTCAGTGAGGGTGTCGGGGGAGACGAGGGTCGACCAGCGGAATCCGCCCTCCTCCCCACCGGCCGCCGCGGCCGGCACGCCAGTCCGCCCCGTCGCGCGGGCCGTCGAGGCGGCGGCGAAGTCGGGCCGTTCCCCTTCGAGAGTCGCGAAGGCGTCGTCGAAGAACGCCGATTTCGACGTCTTGTCCCAGACCTTGGCGGGGGGCTTAGCCCGCTGCCGCTCCCGCGGCCGGCGGCCACTCTGGGCGGCATCGCCGAGCGTGTCCCCGAGGGCGAGGCCGACGGCGAGGATCATCACCAGCCCCGCCGGGACGCGGCGGCCAGCCGGTGAACGGGGCGTTGGGAGAGAGGTGGGCGGGGGCATCGGAATTAGGGCGGGGGGTGAAGGGTTGGGTGAGGGGAGCGCGAGGCTGGCGGGGCGGGGATGGGGGGAAAGGCAATCGGCGCCGGGGGACACCAACATCCTAGCCCCTTCTCTCGACCGCGCGTCATCCCCCGGGCCGCTTGTTTTTCAAGGCCGTTATTCACCTTGACCGTCGTCCGCAACGCCGTCACCCTTCCGCCCCGATTGTTCCCGTCGGCAGGCCGCCGGTTGACCCTCGCCCGCCGCCCCGACAGCACCCATCAATTCCCGCCGGAATGGAGTCCCCGATGCCTCTCAATCCCCCCCCTGTTCCCGCGTTGTCTCAGGTTGGCCGCTGGTCTCTCTGGACCGCGAGTTTCCTCGCCGGCTGCGCCGTGGTCTGTGGCCTTGTCCTCTCCGGTTGCTCCGGGAGTGGGGGAACGGCGACCACGGCCGGCACGAAGTCGGGGGGAACTGAATCGGCCAAGGCCACGGTGATTGAGTTTCTCGAGGCGATCAAGCGCGGGGACGACGCGGCGGCCTCGTCGATGCTGACGACCGTCGCGCGGACAAAGACAGAGGAGCTCGGCCTGACGGTCGCGCCGCCGGTGAACCCCTCCGCCCGTTACCAAGTGAAGGACTGCGAATCGATCGGTGATTCCGGCGACCTTGTCCATGTCGGGACGGTGTGGTCCGACGTCGACCAAGCGGGCCGGGAGAGTAGCGAGAACATTGTCTGGGTGGTCCGTCTCGATCCAGAGGGCTGGCGCGTGGTGGGGATGGCAATGAAGGTCTTCGACGACATGGCACCCCTCCTGCTGAACTTCGAAGATCCCGACGACATGATCGCGAAGCAGGAGATGGTTGCCGTCGAGATGCAGCGCCGGGCCCAGGCGGCCGAGCAGGCCGAGGGGGGTGCGCCCACCCCGACCACCGGCACCACCGTCGCGCCGGCTACGCCGGCTTCTCAAGTCGGCCAGCCGGCCGCCGCGACCGCCGCCCAGCCGGGGAGCGATCGCCGCCGCTGAACCGGCCTGGCATGGCTGCCCGGCCGAGCGTCTGGCAGCCCGGAAAAACCTCGACAGAACGCACCAGGCGACCGGGAAACCCCTCCCGGTCGCCTTTTTTTATTGACCGCGGAGGCCCAGGTTCTCCGCCATCCCCCCCCTGTTGTGGCCCGGATTTCCGGCCCAGACGGCCCAGCCGACCCCATTACTCCCATTTATGGTGAGCTGGTGATCGGGGCCGGTTCTTGACACCTCCCCCCCGGCTGTTAGCCTTCTACCCAGACTCCCTAAACGGCAATCTTTCGCCAACCCGCAGCACTTACAGGGCAGTGCCGCTGGTTGTCGGGGTGTTCCGCAGGGGGCTCTCCGCTCCGGATGGCTGATGCCAACCGGACTGGCAACGTCTTTGCTGCGGTCCGGTGGCCGTCCCGGATCGGAAGCGGTTCGTGACGGCCGATTCGGATCGCGTAGCGTCCGATTTTTCCTTCCTGGAGATTAGAGATGAAGAGTTTCCTCGGTTCGTCGATTGCGATGGTCGTCGCGCTCGTTGCCATCAGCCTCGTCGGCGGTGAGTCGGGTGCGGTTGCCGGTCAAGGTTGTCATGGCCGCAAGTCGGGCGGCGGTCTGCTCGCCAAGCTCCACGCCAAGAAGGGCTGCCACGGCGCTGCGGTTGCCGAAGCCGCTCCGGCTTGTGATTCGGGCTGCGAGGCTGCTCCGGCCCCGGCTCCCAGCTGCCACGGCAAGAAGCGTGTTGGCCTTCTCGCCAAGCTCCATGCCAAGAAGGCTTCCCGTGGTTGCCACGGCGCTGCCCCGGCCGCTCCGGCTTGTGACAGCGGCTGCGACAGCGGCTGCGACAGCGGCAACTGCGGCGATGCCGCCCCGGCTTCGAGCGGCTGCTCGAGCTGTGGTGGTGGTGAGATGGTCGAGGGTGGTGCGGTCTCGAGCGGTTGCTCGAGCTGCGGTGGCGCTGCGGCCGAGTACGGCGTCGAGGGTGGCTCGGTCTCCAGCGGCTGCCCGAACGGCGACTGCAGCGGTTCGAGCGTGATCTCCGAGGGCGTGCCGACCCAGGCCGCTCCGGCCGTTCCGACTGAGGCCCCGGCTGCTCCGGCCGCCGTCGGCACCTGAATCGTTCGGCGCTCGCTCCGCGCGTGCCTGCCCTGGGGCACGGGTTGATCGGCGTGGGGATTCAACGACGGTTCGCAAGAGTCGTCCCAATCCAGACCGGGCCTCCCGCAAGGGGGGCCCGGTTTTTTTAGCGCCGGGCGGGGCGATTCTGCCAACTTTTCCCCGCCGGGCCCCGTCCAGTCGCCGGGGCTTTTCCCGCCGGCCTGCGGGGCCCTGCTGCGGGCCTCGTTTTTTCGGGCTCCCCCTCGGTAGGATGAATCGATTCTCGTCGATCCGAGCCCGGCGACGCCCGCAGGTGCTTCACCCATGACTGATCGCCTTGATCCTGACGAGGCTCCTTCCCGCCCGTCCGGATTTCCATTTCCTTCCTCTCCCGCTGGTGCCATGCCGACCGACATGCCCGCTGCTCCGCTGACCGCTGCCGCGAAGGGATCCTGGACCGGCCTGCTGGCCACGGCGGGGCTGGTGTTTCTCGGTGTGATCCTCCTTGGTGGGGCGGTGGTGCCGTGGTGGCTCTCGGAGCCTTCACGGGTGACAGCGTGGGTGTCGCACAATGTCCCCAACCTCCATGGCCGGGTGGAGATGGCGAAGGCGACGTTCACCTGGCTCGGTCCGATCGCCTTCGAGGATGTCGTGGTGGTCCCCGCCAATGGCGCCCGCGAGCCGGTGGTGATCCAGCGCATCGAGGCCTCCCATGGGATCGCCGCGTTTATCTTCACGGGAGGAGACGTCGGCCATGTGACGGTCACGGGGCTTGAGACGCATCTCGTCTTCGACGAGGATCGCAATTCCAACGCTGCCGGCCTGTTCGTCGATCCTAGCGACCCGGACGAGGGCCACCGTCCTCCGCGCAAGACTCCCCTCCGCATGGTGCTCGACGTCGTCGATGCCCGCGTCAGGATCGAGGGCCCGTGGTCGCCTGATCCGTGGATCAGCGATCCGATCGATGTCACGCTCCGGCTCGCTCACACGCCGGCGGGGGATGCGAGCGAATGGAGTCTGGAGCCGACGACGATCCTCGAAGGGTCCCTGCTCGAGCCGAGCGTGGCCCAAGGGGTACTTGCCTACATCGCGCCGGTGTTGGCCGACGCCACGCGGCCGGCCGGCCGATTCTCGCTCGCGCTCGATGGCGGCACGTTCCCGGTGGGAGCGCCGGAGAAGTCGATGTTCTCCGGCAAGCTCACGATGCACGCGGTCGATCTCGGCCCGGGGCCGATGGTGGCGGGGCTCCTCGCGGCGCTGCCGGGGCGGATCCAGGTGCCGACATCGATCCGCATCGCCGACAACTCCCAGATCGCCTTCCGGATGGAAGACCGGCGGATGTGGCACGAGGGGCTCGAGTTCGGCTTTCCGCTGCCGCGTGGCGGGAGCCGTCTCGATCTCACGTCGCGGGGGTCGGTGGGGCTCGACGACAAGGTTCTCGACCTCAAGCTCGCCCTCCCCTTCCCGGCCGACCTTCCCGCCGACCGCCCGATCCTTGCCTCGCTGGCCGGGAAGACGGTGTCGATTGGGATCGGTGGCAAGCTCAGCGAGCCGCGGATCGATTTCGACGGCTCGATCCGCGGGGCGGCTGCCGGCGTGATCGCAGCGACGATCGATCGCCTCCGCACCAAGCCAAAGCCTGCTCCTGGCGCCGAACCGCCTGGCGTTGAGCCACAGCCAGCCGCTTCCGGATCCGAGCCGCAGCCGTCCAACTCGGCGCAGCCTTCAGCCACCGCGCCGCCGCGGCCGGGCTGGGCCCCCGGGCAAGCCGATGGTGCTGCGGTCGTCGCTGACGGAGCCGCCAGCGCCGCCGCTGACGGTGGCGAAGCCGATGCGGCAGACGCAGTCGGCGATCAACCCGAGATGCTTCCTCCGCCGCCACCGCGACCGGGGTGGTCGCCGATCAAGCGTCCTGGTGTGGGGCCACAGGCAGGCCAGGCGTTTTCAGAGGGGGATCGCGGGCCAGCCGGGAGCTTACCGCCGGCTGGGTTTGCAGCGGGCGACGACGCCCGGCCGTTGGCTGATGGCGGAGAGCCCCCGTCGCAGGAGCAGCCCACGCGGGGTGGGGCGGCGCAGATCATCGACGGGCTGAAGGATCGGCTGGCGCCGCAGATGGCCGATTCTCCGCAGACCGATCGGGTGATCGATCTGGTTGGCGGGCTGATTGAAGAAGTGGCCCGCCGTCGTGCCCAGCGTGCGGCGGCGGAGGGGGCCATTGGCCCGCAGCCTGGGCAGGGCGCTCCGCCGGCGGGTGCTGCGCCTGCGCCTGGGGCACCGGGAGATCCCGCCGCAGCTGGTGCCGCCGGGGCGGGGGTGCCTGGGGCTGGGCCGGTGGGTGGCGGGCCACGACGTGGTCGTCTCCTGCGCCGGCTGTTGCAGCCGGAGGCGCCACCGACCGCGCCACCGCCTGGGCCACCATCTGCGCCACCGCCGGGTCCGTGAAAAGCGGTTGTCGGAGGCCCCTCGTGCAGGCGCGAGATGATCTGCTAAGATTCGTTTGTTCGCGGGCGTAGCTCAGTTGGTAGAGCGCTAGCTTCCCAAGCTGGATGTCGAGGGTTCGAGTCCCTTCGCCCGCTCTTGTTGTGTCGCGGCCAAGCCGCGAATCGTCCTTCTTTTGCGGTACTTCTGCCGCTCGCCTCTTCGAGGCTCTTTTCCCTTGCAGGCCCGGCGATGGCTTCAGGGGGGGCATCCCTGAAGCAGGCTCCGAATTGGCTAACGCGTTGCCAGAAGTTTTTAACGTCGCTGTTCGCGATTCGCGAACAGCGAACGTATGCTGGTGGCATGCAACTCAAACCTCACGACCTCGTCGTCACGTTGAAGCTGCTCATCGCCGGCCCGCTCACCTACGATCAGCTCGCCACCTCGCTCCATCTGAGCAAGTCAGAGGCTCACGCGGCGGTGAAGCGGGCGAAGGCCGCTGGTCTTCTGCGCGCCGATCGACAGCCGATCCACCATGCCATTCTCGAGTTTGTTCTGCATGGCGTCAGGTATGCCTTTCCAGCCGTGAGGGGTCGCCAGGCGCAGGGCATGCCGACCGCCCACGCCGCGCCGCCGCTCTCCGACCTCATTCATGCCGGGCTCGATCCGATCCCCGTTTGGCCTGACGCCGAGGGCGAGGCACGGGGAGAGTCGTTCCAGCCCCTCTACCGGTCGGCACCGGCCGCATCCCGATCCGACCCAAACCTCTATCGATGCCTCTGTCTGATCGACGCTCTGCGCGGCGGCCGGGCTCGGGAACGTAATCTCGCCACGGAGCATCTCACGAGGCTCTTCCATGGCTGAGAGGCTCTCCGACAACGTGGCGATGCTCATGCGGGTAGCGGACCGGCTCGCTCCGCTCCGCGACAGGCTCGTGTTCCTCGGCGGGGCGATCACCGAATTGTTCATCACCGCGTCGGGCCGTCGCAGCTCCCGGCACACGAAGGATGTCGACGTCATCATCAACGTGATGAATCTCGGGGAATACTCCGAGATTCTCCGCGAGCAGCTTGTGGGCCTCGGTTTGAGTGAAGACGACCGCGTAGGGGCGCCGATCTGCCGCTGGCTGCTCGACGATCTCATCGTCGACATCATGCCCACGCGTGGCGAAATCCTCGGATTCTCCTGTGAGTGGTATCAGGTCGCCTTCGACACGGCCCAAGCGATCTCGCTTCCCGATGGCACGACGATTCGCTTGGTGACGCCCGCCTGTTTTCTGGCCACCAAGCTCACGGCCTTCGCGGATCGGGGCCGCCGCAATCCCATGGCCAGCCATGATCTGGAAGACGTGATCGCCGTCATCGACGGCCGCCCCGAAATCGTCGGCGAAGTTGCCGCGGCGCCGGCGGACATCCGCGCGGCGATCGCCATTCGATTCGGCGAACTTCTGGCACGCCGGGACGCAGAAGACGTTGTAGCGGCCCAGCTTTTACCGGACGCTGAGAGTCAGGGCCGTCTGCCGATGGTGCTTGATCGGATCCGCAGCCTTTACGCTGCCGGCTGAAG
Source organism: Planctomycetaceae bacterium (assembly GCA_009691925.1). Classification (GTDB taxonomy): domain Bacteria; phylum Planctomycetota; class Planctomycetia; order Pirellulales; family UBA1268; genus QWOP01. The sequence goes on along the minus strand of SIAG01000110.1, from coordinate 1,473 downwards.
AAGGACGTCGCCCAGGACTTGCCCGAGAAGCTGACGATCGATCACGAAGTAGAGCTCACCCGACTCCAGGTGCAGCTCTCCAAGGACTACCTCGCAACCACCCTTGAAAACCGCGACCTACCGAACAGGTGCTAACACATCGACACCAATCCCCTATTACAAAATTAAGTCAACGCTTCAAGCGAGAACTATTTTGGAATAACTTCCTCATGGAGTGCCAAGGCTTCGACGACATTTCGCCGAAATGTCGAAGCCTGACCATCAAGAAACAAAGTCAAGCCACCGTACGACGAGGCATCAAATCCCAACAAACCTCCCGTTGACAACTCAAGAATGATACCGCCAACAGAGCCTGTTTCGTGATTCCGATACATTGTGACCCTTGAGACACTCGGCAGAGTATCGCCCAGATCACTCGGATAGCAAGCGGTCTCAAATATCTGCATCCAAGCCGTCTCTGTGTCGGGGTCAGGCAGGTCTTGGGTCATGAGCGTTGCCGATTCCTCAAGCGACGACGAAATGATCTGAATGTGGGATTTCCCGATCGGCTGTCGAAATAGCACACAGTCGTCTCCAAAGCACGCCAGTATCGGACCACCCTCCAGCCTTGCCCATTGTCGAATCGGGAGACTCGCAGTCTCTTCGATCCCGACATAGACGTTCGTAAGGGCATGATTGTAGGCAATTATTGCGAACTGTGCGATGTCGATAATCTTCATGGCTTTGGTAACAATCTGTGAATCATGTCAAATGTACTTCTTTGCACGGATATTAACGCACCGTCAAGGCCGCGAAGCAACGTAAATCCAGCTCCTTCGAAGACCTCGAACACTTGATTCGGTCTTGCGGGGTCAAAGTATTGTCCCTTACACTTAAGCGTTCCGTTTCGAATTTGCTCTTCCCAGCCACGAAGGATCGCCGCAGTCCCCTCCGGCGTCTTCAGCTTCTCCGGGATCTTCGCACCCATGAGTTCTTCAAGGAACTGTTTGGCCCGGCCGCCATGAGATTGTTGGTTGAAGTTCTTGCTTGCACTCAGAGTGTTCAGATCTGACGACAGAATCAATCGGACCGCCTCTGGCGACCGCTACTAAAGAGGCTTCTCAGCAGAATCCGTGGGTGAAAAGGGGGCTTGAGAGCGGTCTTTCCGCGGGCTTCAAGAGACCCCCGCTTGGCTGATCGCGGCCGTCAGCGGCGTTCCAGTTCAGAAGGATCGGCATCCACCAGAGCGCGGCGGCTTGCGATGCGACTTGCCACTTCGCGGGTTCCCTCCCGCGCCGCAAACCCCGACATGCGGCGGCGGTTCGCCGCCTGGAAGCACCGCCCTTCGGGCGGACCATTGAGAGGAAGAGGCATCCTGCGGCGTCTTTCGGTAAAGTTGCGGTTGCTTAAGCAGCCCCTCTCCCGGAGCCACCGCAGGATGCACCTCAAGAGTATTCTCAATCGCGTCGAGCGGCACAAGTCTTTTGTCTACAC
>SIAG01000109.1 GCA_009691925.1 Planctomycetaceae bacterium | reverse complement strand
GGCGCCGTCCCCGGACGAAGGCCCGAGCACCTCCGCCAGAAGACGGGCGATCTCGAGCGATTTTTTCACGCCCCCATCGATTTCGAAGCTGAGCCTGGGCGTGTAGCGGGTCTCGATCCGATCGGCGATCCGTGACTGGAGGAAGCCGGCGGAGTTCGCCAGGCCCCGCAGCGCCAATTTCTGCTTGGCCTCATCCCCCATCACCGAGACATGAACGGTGGCCGATCGCATGTCGGCATCCATCTCCACCCCGGTGACGGTAACGTCACGAACGCGCGGATCGCGCACCTCGGTGAGGATGGCCATGCTAACCACTTCGCGCACCGCCTCGGCGGCCTTGAGTTGGCGACGAGTGCTCACGACAGCGTCCGCGCGACTTCCTCGATCCGGTAGCACTCGAGGACGTCGCCCTCCTTGAGGTCGTTGAAATTGGCCACCTTGATGCCGCACTCCAGCCCGTCGCGGACCTCACGGGCATCGTCTTTTTCTCGCTTCAGCGATTCGACGCCGTAGTCGCCAAGCACCCGGTTGTCGCGGATCACGCGGAGCCGGCCGTTGCGGGCGATCACGCCGGAGATCACGCGGCAACCGGCGATGACGCCGAGCCGGCTGATCGAGTAGGTCCGCTGCACAACGGCCCGGCCGAGTTCAGTCTCGCGCTTCTCCGGGGCGAGCATCCCCTCGAGGGCGTTGCGCAGGTCATCGGTGACCTGGTAGATGATCTCGTAGCGCCGCACCTCAACGCCGAGATTCTCGGCGAGCGAGCGGGCCCGTTCGTCGGGCACGACGTTGAACGCGATGATGATCGCATCGGAGGCGTCGGCGAGTTGGACGTCGGCTTCCGTCACCCCGCCGACCGTCGACTGGAGGATCCGGATCTTGACTTCGGGATGATCCAGCTTCGTCAGTTCCTTCACAATCGCCTCGATCGAGCCACGGACATCCGCCCGGACGATGAGATTGAGCGTCGGGGTCTTTTGGGTGCCGAGACGGTCGAGGAGGTTCTCGAGCGTGACATGCACCGGAGCGCTCGCGAGACTGCTGTGGCGACGGATGCCGCTCCGCTTCAAGGCCACCTCGCGGGCCATGGCGATCGAGGTCACCACCTGGAAGCGGTCGCCGGCACCGGGGGCGATGTCGAGACCGCTAACGAACACCGGCTGGGAGGGCCCGGCCGCAGTCATCCGCTTCTTCCCGAGGGTGTCGTGCATCGCCTTAACGGTGCCGCTAGCCTCACCGCAGACGAGCGAATCACCGACCCGCAGCGTCCCCTTTTGCACGATCAGGCAGGCGGAGACACCGCGCCCCTCGTGGATCGAGGCATCGAGGCACACCCCCGCCGCTGCGCGGACCGTATTGACCCGGAGATCATTGAGTTCCGCGATCGTCAGAAGCATGTCGAGGAGATGATCGACCCCCTCGCCCGTGAGGGCACTCGTCTTGACGACCTCGGTCTCGCCACCCCACTCGGTGGGAAGAAGGTCGCTGGCGGCGAGTTGCTGGTAGATCCGCTGGATGTCGATCCCGGGGAGATCGATCTTGTTGATGCAGACAACGACCGGCACGCCGGCCGCCTTGGCATGGCTGATCGCCTCCTCTGTCTGCGGCATGATGCCGTCGTCGGCGGCGACGATAAGGACGGCGCAATCGGTGACATTGGCCCCGCGGGCCCGCATTTGCGTGAAGGCCTCGTGGCCGGGGGTATCGACGAAGGTGATCGACTTATCGTTGTGCTTGACGGTGTAGGCACGGATGTGCTGGGTGATGCCACCGTGCTCGCGGGCGGCGACGTTCATCCCCAGGATCCGGTCGAGGAGGGAGGTCTTCCCGTGATCGACATGGCCGAGGAACGTGACGATCGGCGGGCGGGGCTCGCGGAGGGTCGGATCCTCGTCGATGGCATCGAAGCCGGCGAGAAGCTCCTTCTCGAGATCCTCAACCGTCTTCAGATCGAGCTGGACGCCGAGCTCGGCGGCGAGGAGTTCGACGGTGTCACGATCGAGCATCGTGCCCATGCTCGGCATCGAGGCCATCCCGAACGTCAGCAGTTTCTTCAGGACGTCACTCGCCGACAGGCCGATCGCCTCGGAGAGCGAGCGCACTGTGCAGGGGACCTGAATGGAGGCATTGGTCTTCCGCGGCGCAGCGGTCGAAATCGTGATTCCCTTGCGGTGTCGCGAGGACCGACGGCGGCGACCACCGCCATCGTCATCGTCACCGCCCGGGCGAACGAACCGCCGCCGGCCGATCTGCTTCGTATCGCGGCCGGGCGTCTCCTCGGGCCCACCGGGCCCCTTGGACGGCGTGCGTCGGGGACGGACACCGGACTCCATCAACGGCGGCACCGGCGCCACGCCGGGCCCACCACGCCCTCCTGTGCGGACCGGACCGGCCGGCCCCGCCGGACGCGGACGCCCATCAGCGGCCTGCCGCTGCTCATGCTTCCGCATGTGATCGGCGAGGGGCTTGGAGCCGCCAGCCTTGGCGCTGCGGATCGCATCGAGAGGAAGCTTCACGTCGGGCTTCTGTGCCGCCGGTTCCTGGGAGACCCGCGGTGCCGCCGGACGACCGGAGGAAGGGAGAGGGGCGAGCTTGAACGCCGGGCGGGGAAGGGGCTTGGGGCCATCCCCACCGGGGCGGAGGCCGGCTGGGCGCGGCCGCGGTTCCGTGGTTTTACCACCGAGCTCCGGCGGCTTGGCCCGGGCCGCGACGCCGCCGGGAGCGATGTAATCCTCACGGCGGAGCGGACCGGACGAGCGGGATACCGGGGGAGGCGGAGGGGCAAGGGGACGGGGAGGAGGCGGGGGCAGAGGGGCGATCGGCGCCTGCGGCGCGGGCTCCACGGCAACCGGGTCGGGGCGCTGGGGCTCGGGAGAGCGACGCAGCCCAGGGCCATCGGCCGTGCGACCGGCGCTGAGCGGACCGGAGAGCGGTCGCATCACGACCGCCGGCTTCGGCTCTGGTGCCTGCGGTGGAGCCGGCTTCGCCGCGGACGTCGACGGGCCCTTGGCGGTGATCACCGGGGGCTTGCCACTGACGACCGGTCGGACCGGCACCGCGGGCCGAACGAGCGACGCCCCGCCGGGAGCGAGCCGGTCAGCAGGCTTCGCAGCCTTGCCGGCCATGAACTCCTTCAGCCGGGCGACTTCCTCTTCGGTCATGCTGGCGAGCGCCGAGCCTTTGTCCTGGATACCGGCGCGGGAACAGATCTCGACGAGCTCTTTGCTGTCGAGTTTCAATTCCTTCGCTAGGGTGTAGATACGAACTGCCACGCTCACCTCGTCGGGCCACCGCCCACGTGATCACACCAGCGGGAGGGCCATCAGACCCGAATCCCGGTCCGTTCAACCTACCCGGAACACCGTCCCTTGCAAAACCGAGCCGACCGTCATCATCGTTCCAACCACCGCGGCTGATCCGCCCCATGGCAGCTGAATCAGCCTTTTTTCCAGCACGAAAAACCACTTCCAGCCTGTCCATCACTCCCGCCCACCCGCTGGCGAGGCCCCTTCGGCGGCCGCTTCCGACCCTCCTGCGGAGGTCGCTTCGGCGCCGTGCCCTGACAGACGAGCGTCCGCCGCCACCACCGGCTCCTGTGCTTCGCGCGCCGCGGTGATCGCCTGCTCAGCGGCGTCGGCCTCGGCCGTCGCCCGGTCGATGCGGTCCTGCTCGCGTTGCTTGCGGCGCTCGTCGGCCGCAGCCGACTCGGCTTGCGTGGCCCGCGCCTCGGCCTCGGCGACGATCAGGTCGACCGCCTCGGCCGTCAGCCCCCCCATCTCCATAAGGTCGTCCGGCTCGATCACCGACAGATCGTCGTAAGAGAGGAATCCCTCCCCAACGAGCTTCTCAGACACCGACTCGTCGAGCCCTGGAATCGATGAGAATCCTGTCACCGCACGCTCGATCTGCTGGTCGAGCTCCTCGCGTGTCATGATCTCGATATCCCAGCCGCAGAGCTTGCTGGCGAGACGGACGTTCTGCCCGCGGCGACCGATTGCCAGCGACAATTGATCCTCGCGGACCAAGACGATCCCTCGCCCAAGCATCTGGCAGAGGATCACCTCGTCGACCTCGGCAGGCTGCAGCGCGTTGGGAACGAGGACCTGAAGATCGTCGCTCCAACGGACGATGTCAATCCGCTCGCCGCCGAGCTCCTCGACGATGTTCTTGATCCGACTCCCCCGGACACCGACACAGGCACCGACACAGTCAACGCGGGCATCAGAACTGATGACCGCAACCTTACTGCGGTATCCGGGCTCACGTGAGATCGCCCGGATCTCGATCACGCCATCGGCGATCTCGGGAATCTCCTGCTCGAAGAGCCTCTGAACGAGTTGCGGGCGGATCCGGGAGAGGATGATCTTGACCCGGCTGCCGACCTTCCGGACCTCGAAGATCGTCGCCCGGATGCGCTCGTTGGGATGGAAAGTCTCTCCGGGGATCTGCTCGCTCCGCGGCAGGATCGCCTCGGTGGCCCCGAGCGTCACGGTGGCCGTGGCCCCCTCGAAGCGGCTCACGACCCCCGACACCATCAGTCCGATCTGCTCCTCGAACTCGTCGTGGATCGCATCCCGCTCCGCTTCGCGGATCTTTTGGATGATGACCTGCTTGGCCGTCTGGGCGCCGATCCGGCCCGACAGTTCCGCGGTGTCGATCTCGACGCCGTCGCGGGTGCCATGGACGCGTCCGTCGGCCCGATCGATGGCCACCTGCACATCCGAGGCTTCGCCGTACTGACGCGTCAGGGCGGTGACGAGCGCTGCCTCGATCGCTTGGAAGACGATCTCCTTGTCGATTTTCTTGTCGCGATGGATCGCATCGACGATGCGGAGGATTTCTTCAGGCTTCATGGGTGTCTCGGACGGCGATCTCGGCGAACTGGATCGTGCTCGGTCGTGGTCGATCTCCCGCCGAACCACCCTCGGGAGGGATGGCGACTGGCGTTGATCCTGCGAATGTCGGCACTGGCATGGGACAGACCGCCAACCGGCCCGCACCCCCCCGGAGGCATGAGCCACCAGCGGCACGTTGACCCGACGTTGGCGGCGCGAAGCCCGGACCGACAGCAGCGCAGGCACAATCACCCACGGAATGCAGCCAGACGGCCGACACCACACACGAACTGGTCGCCCGCCGGAAGGCACGACCCCACAGGGAAACCTTCCCTGCGGACCGCACCACCCAACGGCGCTCCGGACTCCAGCAGCCACCTCCACGACGCACAACCCGGAAGGGTAGGGGGAGGGGAGACGACTGTCAAGGAGCCTCCGTCCGCCCCGGGGGGGAGGGAGGGGGCGCCGCGCCGCTGCCGGTGCCACCAGCGGGGCCGTCACGCACCGAGATTCCAACCGCCGATCACCACCGCCCCAGCCTGCCCCTGGGGGGTGACCGACGAGGAGAGAAAGGAGGCCCCCGCCGCATCGCCGCTGACCGCGGCCCGGATCGGGCAGGCCGGATCGGGCGTCGTATGGTTGATCAGCGGGAAAAGGGTGCCATGGCGCAGCGCCCACAGGCTGGCGATGCACTCCACGATCCCGCTGCCGGCGCCGAGGTTGCCGAAGTTGGCCTTGGCGGCCACCGTCGGGATCGCAGTCGCGTCCGCGCCGAAGAGATCACCGAAGGCCTCGGCCTCACTCCGATCCCCCCCCACCGTGCTCAAGCCGTGGGCATGGAGATGACCGGGGCGTCCCCCGGGCAGCCGCGCCATCCCGAGGGCCCGCGCCATCGCCAGGCCGAGGGCCTTCCGCCGCAGCCCGATGTTGAGTCGATCGGCGGCGTGGCGCGACGCATGCCCGAGGACCTCGCCGAGGATCGTCACCCCGCGGCGCCGGGCGTGTTCGAGCTCCTCGAGGACGAGCACCGCTGCCCCCTCGCCCAGCACCATCCCGCTCCGGTGGCGGTCGAAGGGTCGGCTCCACGTCGTCGGATCGTCGGGGCCGAGGGCCACCTGCTCGCTCTGCAGGGCATGGACCGTCTTCATGGGGTGGATGCGCGTGCCGGTCGCCCCGGCAAGCATCACGTCGGCGGCGTTGCGCTGGATCGTCATCGTCGCCTCCCCGATGGCGACATGCCCACTGGCCTCGCGGAGGGTCAGCGAGTTGCTCGGGCCACGGAGATCGTTGTAGATCGCGATGTGGCTGGCGGGCATGTTGGGGAGATACTTGAGCAACCAGAGCGGATTGAGCAGCGGCATGCCGTCGACCGCCCAACGATCGAACTCGAAGGCCCCGTCGGGGCCTCGGCAATTGGCGACCCCGGAGGTGAAGTCCTCCGGGAGCGTGAGCATGTAGTCCGACCCGAACACGCACCCGAACCGCTCCGGGACACGGTCCGCCCCTGACAGGCCGCAATCATGGAGCGCGCGCTGGGCCGCGGCGACGGCCATCTGGCTCTCCCGGCACATCACCTTGAGCCCCTTGCGGATCGCCTTCTTCGTCTCGGCCTCGAGCGGACCGAAGTTGTCGATCTCGCCGGTGAAGCCGCGGGCCTCAGCGCCGTGGTGGAGCGGGAGGCCGGCGGTGGGGAACTGCTCGATCGGCCCGACGGCGCTGCGTCCGGCCACCAAGCCCCCCCACAGATCGTCAGGCGCCAGGCCGAGCGGTGAGACGAGCCCCACTCCGGTGACAACGACACGGCGGACGGAAGCGGTCATGCGAGGTTCCTCGGGGCGATGGCGTCCTCCCGATGCCGTCGGCACGGACATGCGGCCATCAGCAGGGCAGCCGGATTCATCAGGGCGACCCGCGGAGCCTAGGCTCCACGAAGACCACCACATCGGTTCGCTTGGCATCGGCCAGCAGCGCCGCCGAAGCGGCGGTATTGTTGCCCGGCACCGGCCACGGCACCAACCCCAGCCCGACGACGAGGACCTGCGTCGTCGGCCACCGAAACCGCTCGCCGATGCGGACGGCCGAGACCTGCGGGACCTCGATCTGGGAACGCTGCCGGTCGGGCGTGGGGAGCGTCACCGGCACGATCGCCATCCGCTCGATCTGGTCGATACGGCAGCGGAGGACCGCCTCGACGGCGCTGCCGTCCCGGGTGAGGAGCGGCTGGACGTCGAGCGTGATCCCCTCGTCGCAGGCCGCCGGCAACGGCTGCCACCCTGGGGCCACCGGTGACGGCTGGATTTCCTGAACATACGGCCGTTTCCGCCCGCCGGCGAGGACCGCGGGGAGGCCGTTAGCCGCCTGAACCGCGCCGGTGGGGAGCTCGGCACAGTCGCCGCGGCGGCGGAACATCGCCAGGAGTGTGGCCGCCTCCTCGCGCGACATGATCCAGGCTTGGACGCCGGGCGTCGCTGTCGGAATCCCGTGGAGGAGGGCGCGGGCGTCGTTCCGCCACGACGGTGTGCCCACCCCCATCACCCTGACGGAGAAGCGATGGGGCGTGTCGGCCGCGGTGGTGAACCGGGCGACAATCTCCCCGACGCGCTCCTGCATCTGAGCTTGATGGAACACCACCAGCCGGTTCTCGTCGGCCGAGAGCGACGCCGGCACGGCGCCGTGCCAGGCGGCATAGCCCGTCTCCTGGAGCACCCAGTCGACGATGTACTTCTGGCTCCCCGGCCCGGCCTGTCTGACCCACGGTGAGATGTCGTGGGATACAACGGTCTGCCCCGCCTCGGCGGGCAGTTGGGCCGGTGACTCGCTCACCCGGAGCCCGAGCAGGATCGAGAGCAGGATCGAGATCCAAGCCGTGACGCGGAGGGGAGGAGAGCGATAAGCCATCAAAAGGCCACCGGGGGAGCGAACCGCACGCGTCCGGGCGAAACCGGCCGGGCTGCGGCCAAGCCGACCATCGGCGGGGGGGAGGGTAGGGGGCCGGCGGTGCCCGCAGCAAGCCGAATCGCCTCCGTCACCGGGCGGATCACGAGGCTATTTCAGCCGGGCGAGCACGAGCGAGGCGTTGTGGCCGCCGAACCCGAAGCTGTTGCTCATGGCCACGTCGACGTGGGCCTGCCGGGCAAACCGCGGGACGTAATCGAGATCGCAGTCAGGATCGGGGTTCTCGAGATTGATCGTCGGGGCGATGACCCCGCGGACGATCGTCAGGGCGCAGACCACCAACTCAATGCCACCGCTGGCACCGAGCGTGTGACCCAACTGGCTCTTTGTGCTCGAGACCGCCAGGCGGGAGGCGTGCGCGCCGAAGACCCGCTTCATCGCCACCGTCTCCGCCTTGTCACCCAGCGGGGTGCTCGTGCCGTGGGCGTTGACATATTCGATCCGATCGGGCCCGAGACCGGCGTCCTCCAGCGCCATCGACATGGCCCGTGCCGCGCCCCGCCCCTCCTCGTCGGGCTGGGTGATGTGACCGGCATCGCCGCTCGCTCCATAGCCCATCAATTCGCCGTAGATCCTCGCGCCGCGGCGGCGGGCGTGCTCGAGCTCTTCGAGGACCACGACGCCGGCTCCCTCGGCGAGCACGAAGCCGTCCCGGTCGGCATCGAACGGACGGCTCGCCCGCTGCGGATCATCTGTCCGGAACGAGAGCGCGCGCATGTTTTGGAAGCCGGCCAGCCCCATCGGCGTTAGCGCCGCCTCGCTCCCCCCCGTCAACATCACGTCGGCATCGCCGTTCTGGATCGACCGGAGGGCGCAGCCGATTGAGTTGCCAGCGCTGGCGCAGGCCGTGGCAACGGCGAAATTCGGACCCTTCAGGCCGTACATGCTCGACACATGACCGCTGCCGGAGTTGACCATCAGCTTGGGGATCGTGAACGGCGAGACCTTGTCGATGCCCTTCGTGAGCAGCCGCTCGTGCTGCGTCTCGAACTCTGACAGTCCGCCGATCCCCGACCCGATAACGACCCCGCAGCGGTAGGGATCCTCGCGCGAAAAGTCGATCCCTGAGTCGGTCACGGCGTCGGCTGCGGACGCCATGGCGAACTGCGTGAACCGGTCGAGGCGCCGCAAATCCTTGGGACTCGCGATCCCCTGCTCCTCAGCCTTCCAGGGAACCTCGCCGGCGAACTGGATCTTGAATCCGCTCACGTCGAAGAGCGTGATCGGACCGACCCCACTATCCCCACGGACGAGGCGTTCCCAGAAGACTTCCATCGGCCGGCCAAGGGACGTGACGACTCCCAAGCCGGTAACGACCGCGCGGCGTTTCATGGAACGCCCCGTCAGGACTGGTGCTTCTCGATGAACTCAACCGCCTGACCCACTGTCTGGATCTTCTCGGCAGCGTCATCGGGAATATTGATCTCGAACTCCTCCTCGAGCTCCATCACCAACTCGACGGTGTCGAGAGAGTCGGCACCGAGGTCGCTGATGAACGACGTCTCGGCGGTGATGTTCTCCTTGCTGACCCCCAGTTGAGACGAGACGATCTCGATCACGCGGTCTTGAACGGAAGCCACCTTATGAATCCTCCCGGCACGACACCCCAGAGGGAGCCGGCCCAACGAAACGGGTCAAAACGGATGAATACGCGAGTTTGTGAAGAAGCAGTGTCCCAGGGCGACGCGTGCGATCCCAGGAAGTGTCGGTTCGTGACGCCCGATCACTGAAATTGTGTCGCGGGGGCCATTTTCCCACAACCTTTCGGGAGTATTTTCGGAGCCGGCCACCCCGCACCGAGCGGGCACCGTCTCGAATATCGGCCGAGATCGGCAGGGTCGCCGAAGATATACCTGCTCCGCCCCCAGAATGTCCAGACCGAACGAACGCACTGGTCCCCCCAGCCTACCAGCAGATCCTGCGGGCCCCCTGGGGGAGGTTGGACGGGACGCCGCGATCAACCGATCATCCCCCCGTCGACGGTCAGAACCTGGGCCGTCACGTAGGCCGAAGACGGGGCCGCGAGGAACAGCACCGCCTCGGCCACCTCCCACGGCTCGCCGATCCGCTTGGCGGGAACCCGCTTCTTCACCTCGTCGAGCACCAGCGGGCCGAGCGCCGCGGTCATCTCGCTGGCGATGAAGCCCGGCGCCACGGCGTTGACGGTCACCTTCCGGCCGGCGAGCTCCTTGGCCACCGTCCGCGTCATGCCGATCAGCCCGGCCTTCGAAGCGGAGTAATTGGCCTGCCCCGGATTGCCGATCTGGCCGACGACACTCGCCACATTGATGATCCTCCCGTAGCGCTGCTGCATCATCGGCCTGCTCACGGCCCGCATGAAGAGGAACGGCCCGCGGAGATTGGTGGCAATGACCTCGTCCCACTCCTCGTCGCTCATCCGCGGGAGGAGCGTGTCGCGGGTAACGCCGGCGTTGTTGACGAGGATGTCGACGCGGCCGAACTTGGCGACCGTCGAATCGACCACGGCGGCGACGCTCTCCGCCTTGGAGACGTCGCAGGTAAACTCCTCTGCCGCGCCACCGGCCGCGCGGATGGCGGCCGCCACTTCGGCGATCTTGCCGGCATTACGGGCCACGAGGGCGACGGTCGCCCCGTTGGCGGCAAGCGTCTCGGCGATCGCCCGGCCGATCCCCTGCGAGGCACCGGTGACGATCGCCACCTGCCCCGACAGATCGACCTTCAACCGCGCCGCGGCCGCGTCCTTGACTTCCGTGCTCCTGCTCATGGCAATCCTCCTCGGTGAATGGTGTGGTGTGGGCCCGGCGGGCTGGCAGTCCCTGCCGATCAGTCGATCACTCCGGAGCAGGGGACACTCCGATCGATCCGCTTGGCGAGTCCCCGCAGCACGCGCCC
>SIAG01000108.1 GCA_009691925.1 Planctomycetaceae bacterium | reverse complement strand
CAAGACCTTCCGCAGCTCCATGGATGGCGACGCTCCAATGAACGAGTGAACGCTTCCCGCCCAACATACCCCCCACAACAAGGGGGTTCCGTAAGGGCGGTTCGCGACCCACAATGGTCCCTCCAGTGGACTTCGCTTCAGAAGCGACGGCAAGATGCGTGCGGAAATCATCCGGACCCACCTCTGCCGGAGCGGTTTTCCTCCGCTGGGTGAGGAGAGGTGGCAGAGCGGTCGAATGCGCGTCTTTGCTAAAGACGTGTCCGGTCAAAAGCTGGACCGCGGGTTCGAATCCCGCCCTCTCCGTTGAATTGTGAACAGGCATGAACGACGCTGCACGCGGGGATTCTTCCGCCCGGGAACGCCGTCTCACGGCCTGCAACCGGGACTGCCCCGATGCCTGTGGGATCGTGGCGACGGTCGAGGACGGGCGGATCACCCGCCTCGCGGGAGATCCCGACCACCCGGTAACGCGCGGCTTTCTCTGCCACCGCACCAGCCGTTTTCTGGAGCGCCAGTACGCCCCGGACCGCCTCACCTCCCCGCTGCGCCGCGACGGTGACGGGTTCGTGCCGGTGTCGTGGGACGAGGCCCTCGACGACATCGCCCGCCGGCTCTTGGCGATCCGGGCCGAATCGGGTCCGGCCGCGATCCTCGCCTACCGCTCCGGCGGCTCGATGGGGATTCTAAAAAGTCTCGTCGACTTCTTCTTCGAGCGCTTCGGGCCGGTCACCGTCAAGTCGGGGGATGTCTGCACCGGCGCCGGTGATGCCGCCCAGATGACCGACTTCGGCGACGAGGACAGCCACGATTTTTTCGATCCCACCCGGTCGCGGACGATCATCCTGTGGGGGAAAAACCTCCACGTGTCGAGCGTCCATCTGATCCCCGTGCTCCTCGAAGCCCGGTCCCGGGGGGCGAGGCTCGTCTCTGTCGACCCGGTCCGCCACAAGACTGCGGCGATGTGCGATCTGTTCGTGCAGCCACGCCCGGGGGGGGACATCGCGCTGGCACTGGGGGTGGCGCGGCGGATGTTCGAGGCGGGTACGACCGATCCCCACGCTTCCGACTACTGCGACCACCTCGACTTTTTTTTAGCCTTGGCCCGCTCCCGCAGCGTGGAGACGTGGGCCGATCTGGCCGGTGTGCCCTTGGCGTCGCTCGAGGCCCTCGCCGACGCCTACGCCGTCCGCCCCGCCGCGCTCCACATCGGCTGGGGCCTCCAGCGCCGCCGCCACGGCTCGGCGACCGTGCGTGTCCTCGACGCCCTGGGGGCCGTCTCTGGCAACCTCGGCATCCCCGGCGGGGGCGTGTCGTATTACACGAAACGGCGTGGAGCCTTCGATCTGTCGTTCGCCCGGCGCGACGAGGTGGCCCCCCGCCGCCTCCCCGAGGCGTGTCTTGGCAGTGCCATCCTCGATGCTCGCGATCCTCCGATCCGCGCTGTCTGGATCAGCTCCGCCAATCCGGTGGCGATGCTGCCTGAATCGCGGACCGTCGCCGCGGCGCTGGCGGGGCGAGAGCTAACGGTTGTCGTCGATTCCTTCCTCACCGACACCGCTCGCCTGGCGCACTACGTTCTCCCGACGACGACGTTGCTCGAGGAGGATGACCTCCTCGGCGCCTACGGGCACCACTGGCTCATCGAATCACGTCCTGTCGTGCCACCCCCGCCGGGGGTAAAGAGTGATCTCGACATCATCCGCGCTCTCGCCGATCGAACCGGTCTCGGCGACGCCTTCGCCGCCGACGTCGACACCTGGAAGCGGCGCGTGCTGTCGAAGGTCGCCGACCGCGGCGCCTCGCTCGACGACCTCCGCCGTGGCCCAGTGCGGAATCCACTCGCCCCGACGCTCATGTATCCCGATCGCATCTTTCCCACCCCCACCGGGAAGGTGAACCTCGTCCACGACGTTCCCCTCGACGCCCCGCGGGGGACAGCCCTGCGCCCCCTGCTCCTGATGGCGCTGGCCACCGAACGGGCGCAGGGATCGCAGTGGCTCCCGGCCCAGCAGGAGGGCCCGGCGACGGCCACGGTCCACCCCGCCGCCGCGGCCGGCTTCGCCGCGGGTGACCTGGCGAGGCTGGAGTCGGAGATCGCGGAGATCGTCGTCCGGCTGGCATTCGACCCGCGACAGCGGCCCGATGTGGTGCTCCTAGAGAAGGGGGGATGGTTGAGCGCCGGCCGGTGTGCCAACGCGCTGATCCGTGGCGAGGAGACCGACGCCGGCGGCTGTGCGGTTTACCATGACACCCCCGTTCGACTCCTCCAGATGGTCCCTGACTGACGCCCTCTTCTGCAGACGCCCCGTTTCCCGCCGAGGATCAGCCATGCCCTCCACCCCCTTCTCCGCCGCGGCGTTCCCGGTCGTGGCCCGCCTCTTCGGGGGTGCGGCATCGGCCCTGTGGATGGCAGCTGTAGCTGCGGCGGAGCCGACGGGCCTCACCGACGGGCGGATCCTCGACGACACACGCGTCATCGGGATCTCGATCTCGCTTCCCGCCGCAGACTGGGAGGCCCTCCGGAACGAATCCCGCGACGCGGGGAAGGTGTTCCGCGGCGACACCACCAGCCCGTTCACCTGGCGCCGGGCCGACATCGTCATCGATGGCGTGCCGATCGGTTCGGTCGGCATCCGCAAGAAGGGTCTGTTCGGTTCGCTCGACAGCGCCACTCCCTCGCTCCTGGTCGACTTCAATCGCTTTGTCGATCAGGATCCGGTCGACGGCCTGGGACGGTTGACGCTCAACAACAACAAACAGGACCGCTCCCTCGTCAGCCAGTCCATCGCCTACCGGGTGTTCCGTGCGGCGGGACTGGCGGCGCCGCGCGTTGGCTTCGCAGCAGTTACCGTCAACGACGAACCGCTCGGGATCTATTCCAACGTCGAGTCGATCCGCAAACCGTTCCTCCGCCGATCGTTTGGGGACGGCAGCGGCATGCTTGTCGAGGGGACGATCAACGACATCGTCCCCGAATCACTCGACCGGCTCGAGGTGCAGGGGGCCAACCAGCCCCGTGACCGGGCCCGCCTGGAGGAGCTCGCCACGCTCCTGGCTTCCCCCGATCCGCTCGACCTCGACAAGCTCAGCGGGCTCGTCGACCTCGACGATTTCTTTACGTTCTGGGCGGTCGAAGCGCTCCTCAACGTCTGGGACGGCTACACCGCCAATCAAAACAACTACTTCGCTTATGCCTCCCCCACCGACGGGCTGTTCCGCTTCATCCCCTGGGGGGCGGATGCCACGCTCGGACAGGCCCCCGGCTTCGGTGGGCCGTTTGCGGGACGGCGCACGCCACCCCCGGTCGCCGCCCAGGCGGCTCTGCCCAACCGCCTCTACTTCACCCCGGGGATGGCCGACCGCTACCGCCACCGGCTCGAGGCCCTCCTCGCCGCGGTGTGGCGGGAGGAAGAACTGCTCGCCGAAGTCGACCGCCTCGAGCGTCTTCTCTCGCCCGTTCTCGGACCGCGACAGGCCGGCGCCCCGGAGGCGATGGAGTCGGTGCGAGATTTCATCCGCCGGCGCCGTGGGGAGCTCACAACGGCCTTCGAAACGTGGCCCGCCGCGGCACCCGCGACCTGGCGACGGCCGATGACCAGCACGCCGCTGGGAACGGCCACCGGATCGTTCGCCGCCACCTATCGCGAGGGGGCCGTCGATGATGTCCCGGCGCCCGAGCTTGATATCGCCCTCGTCCTCGGCGGCGAGAGTGTCGTTCTGAAGGACGCCGAGGCCTCGGTATCGACCTTCATGTTCCCCGGATTCGGTGGCGGGGGGGCCCGCCGTGAGCCATCCCCGGCCGCGACCGGGGATGCCCCCCCGCCCCCAGGGCCCGCCGACGAATCGCCCATCAGCGTCGTGCTCTCCGGGAAACGGGCCGACGACGGCAAGCCGATCGCCCTCAACCTGTTCCTCGACCGGCGCCTTGTCAGGGATTCCGCCGACCCGGTCTCCGTCAGCGGGATGGTAACGGAGGGGATCTCGGGGATCGGGATCCCCGGGCTGATGCCGATGCGAACGATCAGCGGCACGTTCACTCCCGTGGAGCGGGGGCTGACGCCGGGGGAGCGGCTCGGCGGCACCTTCACCCTCGAGATCACGCAGACGCGCGGCGGGCTCATGACCCAAGCACCGATGAAGAAGCCGGAGGCGGCGGAAGCGCGACCGGCCGACACGGAGCCCCCCGCTCCTTGAGCGGTGTCGGTGGGGTCGGGGATGACTTTTCCGCGGAAATCCAGCGAAAAAGTCCAGGCTTGGGGGGGAGGCGTCGACCTGCTACCTTCCGCCCTCCCGATGCCACTCCGGAGTCAAAACCCGATGCGCGCTGAGAGCCTCTCCATGACGACTGACGGTCGAGCCCCGCTTCCACGGCGCCGCTTCGTAGGCCGTCTCGCTACAGTTCTCGCCACCCTCGCTGCCCTGTCGGGTGGCGGCGCGGAGGCCGGGGAAAGGATCCTCCTCCGCGTCGAAACGGAGGTCTTCGGCGACGATGACGAGGCCCCCGTGGCCCGCAGCCTGACGCTGTTCCGGGATGGGATTGCCTGGGACTTCCTCGAAGCCCTTTCGAAGAAGCCCGACGAGGAGAACGCCGGTCCGGACGAACCGGCGGAGTTCGTTCTTCACGACCCGGCCCGGGAGCGGATTATTCTCGTCGATCCCGCCCGACACGTGCGGACCCAGATCGACCACCTGCAACTCGAACGGCTCCGGGCGTCGCTGGGCAGTTGGGCACGGAAGTCGGAGGATCCGTTGATGCGCTGGGCCGGGGGCCCGGAGTTCGGCGACAGCCTCGAGGAGACCTCGACGAAGATCCTTCTCGAAGGCCCGAGGGTCCGCTACGAGGTAACCTTCGAACCAGCCGGGAACGGGGCGATCGCCGAGGAATACCGGCGCTTCGCCGATGCCGCCGTTCTCATCAAGGCACTCGTTCATCCCGGTGGCATCCCCCCCTTCCCGAGGATCGCGATCAACCGCCGCGTCGCCGCCGCCGGGGGGATCCCCGTGGCGGTCCGCCTGGAGATCGAGTCGCGGATGGCCAGGCTCGGGCGGCGGCCGAATGTGCTCCGAGCGCAACACAAGGTCCTCGAATCCTGGCTCACCTCCGATCACAAGCGGGTGGCCGCGGCCGAGGAGCGACTGGCGGTGGCGGCACAGGTCGATCTGGCGACCTACGCCGGGAAAAAAGATGGCCCCGAAGGGGGCATCGCCGCCGGCCAGGCGGCCCCGAAAAACCGCTGAATCGCCGGGGGGCATCGCCCGTGTCCCCCGCGGGGGCCGTGCCCGGCGGCCTCCGCCCCTGCGGACGGCACAACACTCACCAACCAACACTCTGCCGTCCCCCCCAAGAAAGTCGACGGGGCCGGACGATGTTTCCCCTAACGCACACCTTACCTAGTCCACGAAACCCTCCCGCTCTGGCCGACCACAACGGCAGCGGTGACGGCCCCGGGGGCCGATATGGTTGACAGACGTACAGTGATGCTTGTAGAGTCGCCTCCATCACATCCAACAGCCCAGGAACGGAGCCTCCCATGCTGGTTCTTTCACGGAAGCAGAACGAACGGATTCGAGTCGGCGATTCGATCGTCGTGACCATCGTCCGCGTCAGTGGTGACAAAGTGCGGATCGGGATCGAAGCCCCCGCCAATGTTCGCGTCCTGCGGGACGAGCTCCACACCGATGGTGGCCATCCCGGGATCGTGCCCGCCCTCGAGTCGGTGTCGACGGAGCGGGTCATCGAGTTGCGGCTCGCGACGGCTGGTTGACAGATTCAGGGCGCCGGGAGGGGATGGCCCATGAACAGACTTCCCGGTGCCCTTGCCAGGCACGAAAAGACCGGTGGCGCGGGACGGCGATGGCCACGTCGTCGCGCCGCCGCCGGCATCCTCTTGGTCTGCCTGCTGCTGGCGGCGTATTCCCTCCTCCATCTCCGCCCCGTCGGCATCGGTGGTCCCGTCCCCACCGGGCCCGAGGGGGAGCGGGCCGCGGGGAGGATGATGTCCAAGGCCTCGTCCCTCGTAGCCGGGCTCGAACGTCCCGGGGATTGGGGCGAAGCTTTCTCCGAGGCCGAGGCGAATGCCTGGTTGTCGATCGACCTTCCCCGTCACGCCCCGGGGTTCTTGGTCGGGGGGTTCTCGGCGCCGAAGGTCCAGTTCCTCGACCGCCGGGCCGCGATCTCCTCGCTCGTCCGCTGGGGCCCACTCTCGGCGCAGCTGTGGGCGATCCTCGAGGTCACCGTGCGGAGCGACAACCTCGTCGCCGTTGGCGTCGATTCGGCCGGACTGGGGGCGGTGCCGCTCCCCCCGGGGGTGATTCTCCGGGCGCTCGCCTCGCGGGCCGAAGCGGCCGGAGCCACGACGGAAATCCGCTTCCTCGACGGCGGTCCGGTGCTCCTGGTCCTCTTGCCGGGGACGACGAAGCAGACATCGGGCCAGCGGTCTGAGTACCATCTCGGGGGTGTCCGAATCACCCCGGGGGAGGTGGTGCTGGCAGGGACAACCCGCAGCCTTCCCCACCAGGAAGGATCCCCTCCATGACGACGTTGCGATTCCTCGGCTCCGCGGGGACGGTCTCCGGTTCGCGGCACCTCCTTGAACACGATGGGAAGAGGATTCTCGTCGACTGCGGACTTTTCCAAGGGGAGAAGCGCCTCCGCGAGCGCAACTGGGATCGCTTTCCAGTCCCCCCCGACTCCATCGAGGCTGTTGTTCTGACCCACGGGCACATCGATCATTCGGGGTGGCTGCCACGGCTGACGCGGGAGGGATTCCGGGGGCCGATCCTCACCACCCGTGCCACGGCCGATCTTCTCGGGCTCCTTCTCTACGATTCCGCGAAGTGCCAGGAAGAGGACGCCGAATATGCAAACCGCAAGGGATACTCGAAGCACAGTCCCGCGCTCCCTCTCTACGACCAGCGGGATGTCGAGCGGACGCTCCGACTGGTGAAGCCGCTTGACCGGGGGAGTTGGTTCTCCCCGGCCAGGGGGATCCGCGCCCGTTTCCACGACGCCGGACACATGCTCGGGAGCTCGTTTGTGGAGATGGAGGTCGACCGTGCCCCCACGCCGCTCCGCTGCCTCTTCTCCGGCGACGTCGGCCGGTACGACGCCCCGCTCTACAACGACCCTGTTCCGCCCCCCCCTTGTGATGTCCTCGTCTGCGAGAGCACCTACGGCGACCGTGACCATCCGGTGAGCCGGCCGCTGGACGAGCTGGAGGCGGTGACGAAGGAGGCGATTCTCCGCGGCGGGATGATGCTCGTGGCCTCGTTCGCCATCGGCCGCTGCCAGCAATTGGTCTATCTCCTCCGCACGCTCATGGCCGCCGGACGCCTCCCCGAGATCCCGGTGTGGATCGATTCACCGATGGCCGTGGAGGCGACCGAGGTCTTCCGCCGGCACGTGGCGGAGCACGACTTCACCGAGGCCCGGATGCAGGGGGTCTCCGATTCGCTCGCCTCACCCTGGGTGCGGATGGCGCGGACCGCCGAGGAATCGAAGGCGATCAACGCCCATGATGGGGCCGGGATCGTGATCGCCTCCAGCGGCATGATGAACGGAGGGCGGATCCTCCATCACCTCGCTCGTCGACTCCCCGACCCGCGCACGACGGTGCTCGTCGCCGGTTTCCAGGCTGCCGGCACGCGTGGGCGCACGCTCATCGACGGGGCCGAGCTCCTCACAATCCACGGCCGGGACATCCCGGTGCGGGCGGCCGTGCGCCGCGTCGACGCCCTCTCCGGCCACGGCGACCGGCACGAGATCGGCCGCTGGCTCTTGAGCATGAGAGCCCCGCGGCGCGTGTTCCTCGTTCACGGCGAGCCGCCGGCGGCGCGCGGGATGGCGGAGCATCTGAAAAAGACGCTCGGTTGGGAATCGACCATCCCTGCGATCGGCGACAGTTTCGATCTCACCGTGCCGTGAGGCGGGCGGTCTGCCCGTGGCCTCCGTTCACCCTTCCGCCCCCTCCAAGCACGCTCCCCCCTATGGCCAAGCGACCGAAATCCCCCCCACAGCACACTCCCCCCGCCGCCGTCACGCCACCGTCGGTCCCCACACCGATGAAGACCTGCAGCATCCTCCCCGACACAACGCTCGGTGACGATGTGGCGCTGGCGGCGGAGAATATGGAGGCGATCCTCGCCAGCCCGAGCTACAGCCTCGCGCAGCACGACCGCCTCCTCATGGACCGCCCCGAGACGCGCGGCGTGCGGATGCTCCTGGAGCTCCACAAACCGGAGCTCGCCTTCCAAGAACACCGGATCCATTCGACGGTGATCGTCTTCGGGGGCACGCAGATCGTCGAGCGCGGTGCCGCCCAGCGCCGGCTCACCGAGGCCCGACGAGCCGCGCAGGGCAATCCCGACTCCCCGAGGCTGAAGCGCGACGTGGAGCGGGCCGAGAAGCTCCTCTCCCGCAGCCGCTACTACGACGCGGCGCGGGAGTTCGCCAGGCTCGTGTCGATCGACAACCAGTGCGACGACGCCCGGGATTTCGTCATCGTTACCGGCGGCGGGCCGGGGATCATGGAAGCCGCCAACCGCGGGGCCTTCGACGTCGGCTGCCAGTCGATCGGGCTCAACATCAAGCTCCCTGCCGAGCAGCAGCCCAATCCCTTCATCACTCCCGACCTCTGCTTCCAGTTCAAGTACTTCGCGCTGCGGAAGTTTCACTTCATCCTCCGCGCGGCGGCCGTGGTCCTCTTCCCCGGCGGATTCGGCACGCTTGACGAGATGTTCGAGACCCTCACCCTCCGCCAGACCCACCGCATGCAGCCGGTGCCGATCATCCTCTTCGGCCGTGAGTACTGGTCGAAGATCATCGACTTCCGGCAGATGGCAGAGGAGGGGGTGATCTCCGACGACCACCTCGATCTCTTCTCCTGGGCCGAGACCCCCGAGGAGGCGTGGCAGCAGATCGTCGACTTCCACAACGCCAAGCCGAAAGGCTGACCGTCCGCGGGATCATCGCCGACTCGCCGGCAGAAAGACCCGGAACGTGCTCCCGACGCCGGGCGTGCTCTCGACAGCGACAGTCCCGCCATGGGCCTGGACGATGTGCTTGACGATCGAGAGGCCGAGCCCGGTGCCGCCGAGCCTGCGGCTGCGCCCCTTGTCAACGCGGTAAAACCGCTCGAAGAGGCGTGGCAGATGCTCCGCCCCGATGCCCGAGCCCTGATCGCGGACAATCCATTCCAGCATCCCGTCGACCGTCGCCGCCACCGCCACCACGACCCTCCCCCCCGGCTCGCTGTATTTCAGCGCATTGTCGACGAGATTGATGAGGGCCTGCTCCAGCAGCGGAGCATTGATTTCCGCCCCGAGTGCCGGTGGCGAATCGACCTCGATGGTGATCGAACGTTCGTCGGCACGGGGCCCGCACTCGGCAACGACGGCCGCGAGCACGTCGGCCACCGGAACCTGCTCCAGCGGCAGGTCGCCCATCCCCTCGGCCTGCTCGATCCGGGACAGAGCGAGCAGATCGTCGATGATCGTCCCCAGCCTGTCCGATTGCCGGCAGATGATCTCGAGGAATCGACGCCGATCGGCGGGGTCGTCGACCCGCCCTTCGAGGAGCGTCTCCACGAACCCCTTGATCGAGGCGACGGGGGTCTTCAGTTCATGGGAGACGTTGGCGACGAAGTCGCGGCGGACGTTCTCGAGGTGGCGGATGTCGGTGATGTCGTTGAGCACGATCACGGCGCCCCCTTCCCCTGATGGGTCGTTCAACGGGGTGCCACGGACACGGAGGGTGCGGTCGCGGGCCGCCCGCAGGACGAGATCATCCTCCACCGTTTCGCGGCAATCGATCGCCTGGAGGGCGAATTGCCGGAGATCGGCGTTCCGTACGACCTCCTGGATGGGACGACCGAGCACGGTGGTCGGATCGAGCCCGAGGAGATCTGCCGCCGCGCGGTTGATGCTCACGATCCGCTGGCTGGCATCGACCGCGAGCACCCCCTCGATCATGCTCCCCAAAACCGCCTCCTGCTGCGTCCCCTGGCGACCGATCGTCCGCCCTCGTTCCACGAGCTGGCCGCGGAGGATCTCGATGGCGCCGGCCAGAGCCGACACCTCGGCGACATCGGAGGCGGGGAGCGGGACCGCGATCGCCCCGGCGGCCAGTCGGGAGGCGGCACTGGCCAGATCCTCGAAGGGCCCGGCCGCACGGCGCGCGAGCAACCATCCCGCCAGCAGCGCCACCGCGGCCCCGGCCAGAGCCCCCGTCACCAACCGCCTCTGGGCAGCCGCGAGCCCGGCGTCGGCCGCCGTCGTGTCGCCGTTGATGCGGATGATCGCCGTCGTTCTCCCTCCGCGCACAACAGGGCTGACGACCGACACCGTGCGCCTCGCGCTGGCGGCGTCGTAGCGCCCCGCGGTTGAACGTCGCCCGGCCAGCGCGTCGGCGAGCGTGGCCGCATCGAGCCCCTTTCCGTCGGCGTCGGAATCTGTCGAATCCCCCCCCGCGATCGGCCGCCCCCGGACGTCGAACACCTCCACGGCGCCCCCCTCCGTGCCGCGGCCAAATGGCTCCAGCCATGCCCGGTCGCCGTCCGGGTCATCGGGTAGGGACGCGGACAGGTTCCGGGCCCTCTCGCTCATTCGCTCCATCTGCATCGCGTCGGCCAAGCGGGCCAACTCGACGGAGGCGATCCACTGGCTGACGACCAGCAACCCGACG
>SIAG01000107.1 GCA_009691925.1 Planctomycetaceae bacterium | reverse complement strand
CCAGGCCAGGCGCTCCTGGAAGTCGAGACCGACAAGGCCGTCATCGAGGTCCCCTGTCCCCCCGGTGGCCTCGTCGTGAGTGTCCTCGTCAAGAAAGGCGACACCGTCAAGGTGGGGCAGACGCTGGTCACCCTCGAGGCGGCCGGCTCCGCTCAGGCGACCGCGAAGCCCGCTGCGGCTGCACCCGCCCAGCCTGCGTCGGTCGCGGCCCCCCCCGCCGTGGCAAAGGTCGCGCCGGCCGTGGCAAAGGTCGCGGCGGCCGATCCCGTGCCGGCTGCCCCTCCGCCGGTCGCCGTCAAGCCCGCCCTAGAGCCTGAACCTGCGGCGCCGAAGCCGGCTGTGGCTGCGGTCGATCCCGCCGGTCCGGCGGTGCGACGGCTCGCCCGTGAGCTCGGCATTGATCTCGGTCGCATCAAGGGAAGCGGGCCGGCGGGACGGATCCTCCGTGAGGACGTCGTGGCGGCCGTTCGTCTGGGGAGCGCCCAGGGGGCGGGGCGTTCGGCGGCAACGCCGTCCTCCGACCGCGATGATTGGGGGCCGGTCCATCGCGAACAGATGTCGCGGATGCGGCGGACGATTGCCACCAATATGGTGCGGAGCGTCTCGACGATTCCCCACCTGACGAACTTCGACGATGCCGACGTCACCGAGATGGAGCGGCTGCGGAAGGCGAGCGCTGATGACCATGCCAAGGTGAACGTCAAGCTGACGGCGCTCTCGTTCGTGATCAAGTCCGTCAGTCTCTCCCTCCGCCAGCACCCGGCGATGAACGCCAGCATCGACGTCGAGAAGGGGGAGATCCTCTACAAGGATTACGTCAGCATCGGTCTCGCCGTCGACACGCCCCGCGGGCTCGTGGTGCCGGTGATGCGGGGCTGCGACGAACTGTCGATTCCGCAGATCGCCCAGGCGATCGCGGAGACGGCGGAGAAAGCGAAGCACGCCCAGTACTCCATCGAGGATCTGCGCGGCGGCACCTTCACCATCAGCAACCTCGGCGCCATCGGCGGCACGTATTCGACGCCGATCATCAATTGGCCCGAGGTGGCCGTCCTCCTCGTCGGTCGGTCGCGGAAGTTGCCGGTGGTCCAGGGGGATCGGATCGAGCCGCGTCTGATGATGCCGCTATCGTTGTCGTATGACCACCGGATCATCGACGGTGCGATGGCTGCCCGGTTCCTCCGGGAAGTGATCGGTTACCTCGAGAGCCCCGGGCGCCTTCTCCTGGCCCGCTGACACCGTTTCCATCCGGGGGGTGGAGGCGGGATGCCGCCGCCCCGTCGTCCCACCGTAAGCATTGGATCGCAGCCGTGAGCCTTCCCGATCGCCTCGACGCCGCCGGAACCGCCAGCCTCGCGTTTCTCGAGGAATTGTTTGACCAGTACGCCGCCGATCCGGCGAGTGTCGATGCGGAGTGGCGGGCGTACTTCGAATCTCTAGACGGGCCGGAGGGGGCGGGAAGGTCTCCGTCGTCGGGCGCTGGTGGGGCCAATGGCCACGCCCCGGCAGCGAACGGCCATGCCAGCACGCCGCTCCACGGGAGCCAGTACCACGGCACCCAGTATCACGGCGACACCGGCGACCTCCTCGTGACACCCGACGGCATCGCCACGGCCCACGCCGTCGCCGTCGCCGGGGGGAATGTCCGGCTCCCCGATGCCCCGGTCGGTGAGGCGATGCCGCTGCCGCTGCCGGTGACAACCGGCAATGCCGCCGAGGAGCGAGTGGCGTTTCTCCAAGACCGCGTCGACCAGCTCGTCCGAGCGTACCGGGTCCGCGGCCACCTGATGGCGGAGATCGATCCGCTCGGTCGGCCCCGCCCGGGCCTGCCGGAGCTCGAACCCGGCTTCTATCACCTCACTGAGGAGGACATGGACCGGACGTTCTCCACCGACACCATCGAGGGCCCGCAGTCGATGCCGCTGCGGGAGATCATCCAGCGCCTGCGGAACACCTACTGCCGGGCGATCGGCGTGCAGTTTATGCACATGGACGATCTGCGGGTCCGGCAATGGCTCCAGGTGCGGATGGAGGGGTGCGAGAACCGAGTGCAACTCGATCGGCGCCAGCAACTGCGCATCTACCGGCAGATGACCTGTGCGGCGGTGTTCGAGGAGTTCATCCAAAAGAGGTTCCTCGGGGCGAAGAGCTTCTCCCTCGAGGGGGGCGAATCGCTCGTCCCGCTCCTCGAGATGGCGATCGAGCGCGCGGCCACGCAGGGGATCGGCGACGTCGTCCTCGCCATGGCCCACCGCGGCCGGCTCAACGTCCTCGCCAATGTCATGGGGAAGAGCGCTCAGCGGATCTTCCGCGAGTTCGCCGATCTCGACCCGGAGCTCCATGTCGGCCGCGGCGATGTGAAGTACCACCTCGGCCATTCGAGCGATCACCGTGCCGCCAACGGCCGCAACGTCCACCTCACGCTCTGCTTCAACCCCAGCCACCTCGAGTTCGTTGATCCCGTCGCCATCGGGCGCGTCCGGGCCCGCCAGGACCGAATCAGCGATTTCGCCCGGCAGACGGGGATGGTGCTGCTGATCCACGGCGACGCCGCCTTTGCCGGAGAGGGGGTCATCCAGGAGACGCTCAATTTGAGCGAGCTCGACGCCTACCGCATCGGCGGCGCGCTCCATGTTGTTGTCAACAATCAGATCGGGTTCACCACCGGCCCCCGCGAGGCCCGTTCCTGCACCTACGCCACCGACGTGGCGAAGATGCTCCAGATCCCGATCTTTCATGTCAACGGAGAGGATCCGGAGGCGGTCGCACAGGTCGTCAATTTGGCGATGGACTTCCGCCGCGAGTTCCAGCGAGATGTCGTCATCGACATGTACTGCTTCCGGCGCCGCGGCCACAACGAGGCCGACGAACCGGCGTTCACCCAGCCGGCGCTGTACCGCGTCATCGAGAAGCGGCCGAGCGTCCACGAGAGCTACCTCGAGAAGCTTCTGAAGCTCGGCGAGGTGACGCGCGAGGAGGCGATGCAGATCGCCGAGGAACACCGGGCGAAGCTCGACGCCGAACTCTCGGTGGCCAAGAGCGACGACTACGTCCATTCCAACGAGTTGGCCGGCGTCTGGGCGGCCTACACCGGAGGCCGGGAGCGGGATTCGATCGACGTCGACACGGGCGTGAGGGCCGAGCTCCTCACCCACATGCTCCGTCAGTTGATCCGTCTTCCCGAGGGCTTCCAGCCCCACCCCAAGATCCAGAAGTTCCTCGATGTCCGCCAGCAGATGGCCGAGGGCAACCAGCCGCTCGACTGGTCGGCCGCGGAGGCTCTGGCGCTGGGGACGCTCGCCACGCAGGGGATGCGGGTGCGGCTCTCCGGGCAGGATTGCCAACGGGGGACCTTCAGCCACCGTCATGCCGTGATCCATGACTGCGTCACCGACGAGACTTACTGCTCGCTCGAGCACCTCGCCTCCGAGCAGGCCCCGGTCGAGATCTACAACAGCCCGTTGTCCGAGGCCGGGGTGCTCGGCTTCGAGTACGGCTACAGCCTGGATTGCCCGGACGGCCTCGTCATGTGGGAGGCACAGTTCGGCGATTTCGTCAATTGTGCCCAGGTCGTCATCGACCAGTTCATCGTCAGCGCTGAAGACAAGTGGAACCGTCTCTCGGGACTCGTGATGCTCCTGCCGCACGGCTTCGAAGGCCAGGGCCCGGAGCATTCAAGCGCCCGCCTGGAGCGATTCCTGTCGCTCGCCGCGAAGGACAATATCCAGGTCGTCACGCCGACGACACCCGCCCAGATGTTCCATCTCCTCCGCCGCCAGATGCTCCGCACCTGGCGGAAGCCGCTGGTGGTGATGACTCCCAAGAGTCTCCTCCGGCATCCGGAGTGCGTGTCGCCGCTGGCGGAGCTGACGTCGGGAACCTTCCGCCGCGTGATCCCCGATGCCTCCGGCGCTGGGGCCCGCGATGTCCGGCGGATCCTCCTCTGCGCGGGGAAGATCGCTTACGAGCTCGAGAAGCGCCGTCAGGATCTCGGCCGCCACGACGTTGCGATCGTCCGCGTCGAGCAACTCTATCCCCTTCCCAAGGCCGATATCGAGGCGGCGATCGGTGCCTGTGCCGTCGGCACGCCGGCGGTGTGGGTGCAGGAGGAGCCGGAGAACATGGGGGCGTGGCGTTTCTACCGCGTTCACTTCGGCGAGAAGCTCCTCGATCGTTTCCCCTTCTCGGGGGTCTGTCGGCAGAGCGCCGCGAGCCCTGCGACCGGATCGAAGAAGAGCCACGACATGGAGCAGAATGAACTGCTCTCCGCGGCATTCCAATCGTGACGCGGGGTCTATCCCCCACGTCCGAGCAACCTTCCCGTCCCCCCATCAACTCCCTCCCCGGCACTGCCATCATGCCCATCGAACTCAAGGTCCCCGAAGTCGGCGAATCGATCACCGAGGTACAGATCGGCACCTGGAAGAAGCGCGAGGGGGAAGGGGTCGCGATAGACGACTCGATCGTGGAGATCGAGAGCGACAAGGCGACGGTCGAGCTTCCGGCACCTGCCGCCGGCACCGTCACGAAGATCCTCAAAGCGAGTGGCGAGAAGGCCCGCGTCGGCGAGGTGATCGGTTACCTCGAGCCGGCCGGATCGGCCGCGGCGGCTGCCCCTCCGGCTGCCCCTCCGGCTGCCCCTCCGGCGGCCCCCGGTGGCCAGCCGGTCGTCGACGTGAAGCGGACCGGCAGTCGGGTCGACATCGGCTCGGTGCAGATGTCGGCCGGCGACGCTCTACGGGTGATGCCGGCCGCGGCACGCGTGCTCGGCGAAGCCGGTGTCGCAGCGTCGGCCGCGACCGGCACCGGGCCCGGGGGCCGGGTGACCAAGGATGACGCGCTCGGAGCGGTCGCCGCTGCACGGGCACCGGTCCCCGTGTCGAAGCTGGCACCGGCCGCCGCGCCGCCGGCCCGTCTCCCGGGGGCGCGGGAGGAGCGGGCGGTGCTGATCAGCCCGATCCGTCGTCGGATCGCCGAACGGCTCGTCGAGGCCCAGCAGCAGGCGGCGCTCCTCACGACCTTCAACGAAGTCGACATGAGCGCCGTGATGGCGCTGCGGAACAAGTTCAAGGATGTCTTCCTCCAGCGCTACGGGGTGAAGCTCGGGTTCATGTCGTTCTTCGTGCGGGCCGCCGTCGAGGCGCTGCGGGCGGTGCCCCAGGTCAACGCCGAGTTCCGCGACCCGCACATCGTCTACCGCGACTACGCCGACATCGGCATCGCCGTCGGCGGTGGCAAGGGGCTCGTCGTGCCGGTGCTGCGGAATGCGGAGACGCTGTCATTTGCGCAGATCGAGCTCGGGATCGCCGACTTCGCCAAGCGGGCAGCCGATAACAAGCTCAAGCTCGAAGAGCTCCAGGGGGGAACGTTCACCATCTCCAACGGCGGTGTCTACGGATCGATGATGAGCACGCCGATCATCAACCCGCCGCAGAGTGGCATCCTCGGTCTCCACGCGATCACCGACCGCCCCGTGGCCATCGACGGGCAGGTCGTGATCCGGCCGATGATGTACCTGGCGCTGACGTACGACCATCGCCTCGTTGACGGTCGCGAAGCAGTCACATTCCTGAAGAAGATCAAAGACACGATCGAGGATCCGACCCGTCTGATCCTCGAAGTCTGAACCGTGCCGTTGTCGACGGGGTGATTCACCGGCCGGCACGCCCCGTCGAGGGAATGCCGTGGCGGATGGTCGGGGAAGGTCCCCGGCCGATGGCGGTCGAGTGAGAGGAGCGGGCTGGCCGATGCAAGCGTATGACGTGCTGGTGATCGGCGCCGGTCCCGGCGGCTATGTGGCCGCCATCCGTGCCGCCCAACTCGGGTTCTCCGCCGCCGTGATCGAGAAGGAAGACCGCCTCGGCGGCACCTGCCTACGGGTCGGGTGCATCCCCTCCAAGGCGCTCCTTGAGTCGAGCCACAAATACGAGGAAGCCCGCGGCGAGCTCGCCCATCACGGCGTCCAGGTCGGCTCGGTGGCCCTCGATCTGGCCGCGATGCTCAACCGCAAGGAAGAGGTCGTCGCCACGCTCTGCAAGGGGATCGACGGCCTGTTGGCGAAGAACAAGATCGCCCGGATCCGCGGCACCGGCCGGCTCGCCGGGCCGGGGCGCGTCGAGGTGACCGGAGCCGACGGCACGAAGTCGCTCCTCGAGTCGCCCCGGATCATTCTCGCGGTGGGGAGCTTGAGCATCGTGCTGCCGGGCGTTGAGGTCGACGGCGGCATCGTGGGGACGAGCACCGAGGCGCTTTCGTACGACGCCGTCCCCGGGCATCTGGTCGTGATCGGTGGCGGCTATATCGGCCTCGAGCTGGGCAGCGTCTGGCGCCGCCTCGGCGCCAAGGTGACGGTCCTCGAATACGCCGATCGGATCCTGGCCGGGATCGATGCCGACATTGCTTCGGAGGCGCTGGTGCAGTTCCGCAAGCAGGGGCTCGACATCCGGCTCGGCGCCAAGGTGAATGGTGCCCGTGCGGTCAAGTCGGGCGGCGCCGTGGTGGAGTGTGAGGGGCTCGAGCCGATCCACTGTGATCGCGTGCTCGCCGCCACCGGCCGGCGCCCAGTCACCACCGACATCGGCCTCGACTCCGTCGGCATCCAGCCCGACAAGCGCGGGTATGTTCCGGTCGACGGCCTGTTCCGCACCTCGGCCGCCGGCGTGTGGGCGATCGGCGACTGTATCCTAGGGCCGATGCTCGCCCATAAGGCGGAGGAGGATGGCGTCGCTTGTGTCGAGGGGATGAAGACCGGTCACGCGCATGTCGATTACGACCTCGTGCCGGCGGTCGTGTTCACCCACCCGGAGATCGCCGCCGTCGGCAAGACGGAAGAGCAGCTCAACGCCGAGGGGCGGAAGTACCGCAAGGGGGTGTTTCCGTTCCGCGCCAACGGGCGGGCCCGGACGATCAACGACACGATCGGCAAGGTGAAGGTCTTGGCCGATGCAGCCACCGATCGGGTGCTGGGGATCCACATCATCGGTCCGGCCGCGGGCGACATCATCGGCGAGGCGGCGGCTTCGATGGCCTTCGGCGCCACCGCCGAGGACATCGCCCGCGTCTGCCATGCCCATCCGACCTTGCCGGAAGCGCTCAAGGAAGCGGCCATGGCCGTGTCGGGCAACGCGATCCACAGCTGACGCGGGTGATCCCCGGGTGCCTTTCCCGGCAGGCCCGTTCCGGCAGCCCCACCCCACACAGCGGGCGCTGGCCAGGAATGAGCGGTGCGCTCGCGGCTTCGAGCCGGCGGTTGCCGGAGCCGCGCCGGTCGGAGTGGTTTTACCGATGAATCCGGTCGGCCAAATGGTGGCAGACGGGCAAGATCCGAGGTACAGTCGTGAGTGTCCCTCGAAAAAGGGGGTGAATCGGATGACCGCGTCACCGCGCGGGAGTGCGAGCGATGCCACGCCTCTTTGAGTATCTCATCCTCCGCGGGCTGCTGTTCGTCGGCGTGCCGATCATGCTTTTCGCCATGGCGGTCGGGCCAGCCCGCTGCCGGGCGATCGTCAGTCGCTTCTGGGCGCAGATCTGGCAGCGGAAGCAGGAGCCGGAGGAGGTCATCGAGCAGGTGGTGCAGCAGTACCGCGCGATGGTCGGCTCGCTCAACCAGACCCTCGAAAAGGCCCACGCCGCTGATGCAACGCTCGAGCGCAACATCGAGCAGAGCGCGGCCAATCTCGCCACACTCGATGGAGAGGCCCGGGAGGCGGCCGGGCGGGGCGATGACCTGAATGCCAAGGGGGTGCTCTTCAAGAGCAATCTGGAGCGGCAGGCCCTGGCCGCTTTCAGCGAGCAGCGGGCTCGGCATGCCCGGCAGATCGACGACATCCGCCGCAACCTTTACGCCGCAGAGCTCCAGCTCCGGCAGTATGAAGTGGGGCGTGAGCTCCTTCTGGCCCAACTCGCCGAGGCCAAGACTGTCGAACAGCAATACCGGATCGCCAGTGAGTTTGACCCGTTCAGCGCGGTCGGCACTTGGAAGCAGGCGGAAAACATGGTGGAGGAGAAGCAGATCTCGGCCCGGGCCATCGGCCGGGTCGAAGCCGATCTGCGAAAAGCTCTCGAGGGGGACGGGGCGATCGTCAAGGCTGCGTCACACCGTGACCCGCCTGCAGCCCCAGACGACGAGCTCGACAACGAACTGGCCCGGTTGAAACGGACAATCCGCGAAGGGGAGGTCTGACATGGCGAGTGGACGGGCAGTCATCTGGCTGGTGGTGACAGCGGCGGCGCTGGGCGTAACGCAGCTGTTCTGGAAGTGGGAGGTGGAGCGGGTCGAGGTACCGACCGGCCGTTTTCTCGTGGTGATCCACCGCTGGGGGAGGAACCTGGAGCCCGACTCGATCCTGGCCCCCGACGACTCCTACAAGGGGGTTTTGGAGACCGTCCGCGGTCCGGGGAGGCATTTTCTCAATCCGCTCCTCTACGGCCACGAAATCCACGAGATGGTCGATATTCCCGCCGGCAAGTGCGGGATCCTCACCCGCAAGTTTGGCAGGCGCATTCCCCCCGAGCGGATCGCTGCCGGTGAGCTCCTCGCCCATGACGGCGAGCGCGGCATCGTCGCCGAGCCGCTCACGCCGGGAACCTATTCGCTCAATCCCCACGCCTACGATCTGAAGGTCGTCGACGCCGTCGAGGTGAAGGCCCAGTTTGTCGGGGTTCGCACCCGCAAGGTGGGCAAGGACCCGGGAACGCTGCCTGCAGAGAAGCGCCAGGGGAGCTATGTCGTGGCCGAGGAGGGCTACCGCGGTGTCCAGCAGCGCTACCTTCCCCCCGGCACGTACTACATCAATCCCTTCGTCGAGGAGATCACGCCGATCGAGATCCGCAGCCACAAGGTCGACTTCGACGACATCTCGTTTCCCTCCCGCGACGGATTTACCCTCAAGCCGCACATCCAGGTCGAGTATGCGGTGGACAGGGAATTGGCCGCGGAGCTCCTCGTGCGGATTACCGACGAGGGAAAGATCTTCCAGGGGGACCAATCGCGCGACGAGATCGGCCGCAACGAGATCCTCCAAAAGGTGGTGCTGCCGCACGTCCGTGGGTTTGCCAGGCTCGAGGGAAGCAGTTTCAACGCCACCGACTTCATCCTCGTTCCCGGGGAGGCCGACGTGGCGGTCATCAACAGCCGTGAACGCTTTCGCCAGGCGCTGCTCGAGGCGGTCAAGCCCCGCTGCAAAGAGTTGGGCATCGACATCCGCGCGATCGCTGTCGGGCAAATGGAGCCTCCAAAGGAACTAGCCCTGGAGATCTCCGATCGGGAGAGCGCCCTGGCCGAGCAGCAGAGAAACGTGGAGATGGTGAAGCAATACACCAACGAGCAGGCCCTCAAGGCCCAGGAAGCCGCCGTCGACCAAAACCGGGAGCGGGTGCTCGCCGAGACCAGGCTTGCCCAGGCGGAGACCGAGGCCGAACAGCTTCTCGATGTGGAGAAACTAAAGCTCACCGCGATGGTCACGGTGGCGACAAGCCAACTCGAGGCGGCCCGGGAGCAGGCCAAGGCGGTGAAGTCCCGGGCCGAGGCGGAAGCGGCGGTGATCAACGCCCAAAACGAGGCTGAGGTGGCGGCGCTGCGGACGAGCGTGGAGGGCTTCGGCAGCCCGGAGCTGTTCGCCCGCCATGCCGTGCTCAAGCGGCTAGCGCCGACCCTGGGGGAGATTTTTGCTTCCGACGAAAGTGAGTTCGGCCGCCTCTTCTCCACGTTGCTCGTGCCCACTACCGGCGCCGACACGCTCCCCCGAGCCGTCGCGCCGTCCCCCCCGAATCCCGCCCCCTGACAAAGACACCCACAGATCCCGAATCACACGACGGCCAGTTGAGGAGCACACTTCCATGGACTTCACATTCACGCCGCCGCGCCGCAGCGAACGGTGGAAATGGATTCTCGGGTTTTGGGCCTGCGTCGCCCTGGCAAGCTTGGTGACGTTTCTTATTACTTGGAATTCGTTCTTTACCTACGTGCCTCCGGGACAGCATCTGGTGCTCATTGCCAAAGATGGTGCTCCGCTGCCGCCGGGGCACGTGCTCGCCGAGCCGGGGCAAAAGGGGCCCCTGGAAAAAGTTCTCGGCGAGGCCTGGCATTTCGTCATGCCGATCGCCTACGAAGGGAAGCTCGAGCCCAACACGTCGATCGCCGCTGGCCAAGTCGGGATCGTCACGGCCCTCGGCGGTGAGCCGCTCCCTCCGGGCATGGTGCTCGCCGAGGAGGGGCAGCAGGGCATCCAGCGCGAGGTCCTTCCCCCCGGCAGTTACCGCATCAACCTCCACGGTTTCAAGGTGACGGAAGCCCCGGCGACGGAAATACCGGTGGGGTTCGTCGGTGTGCAGCGGCGGCTGGTGGGGCGGGAAACCGATGCGGCGCTGATCGAGCTCGACGCGGCCGGAAGCGTGGCCGACGACCGGAAGGGCTTTCTCCCCACGGTCCTTCAGCCCGGCCTCTACTACATCAACCCGCACGAAATCGATGTCATTGCGTCGGAGGTGGGCATCTTCCAAACCACCTTCTCCAAGGGCTCCTCCCAGGCCCGCCCGCCGATCACCTTCACCTCCCGCGGTGGCTTCCCGATCAGCATCGACTGCACTGTGGAATGGGAGATCTTGCCGGAGGACATGCCAAGGCTGGTGGCGGAATACGGCTCGCGGAGCCGGATTGAGGAGAACGTCATCGATCTCCAGACGCATGCGATCGGCCGTGACAAGGGCTCGGAGTACGGGATCATCGATCTGCTCGAG
>SIAG01000106.1 GCA_009691925.1 Planctomycetaceae bacterium | reverse complement strand
GCCCCTCGACACGGCCGTCCAGCCGCCGCGCCCCGGCGTGGCTCCGCGCCCCCCGGCCCCCGTGATGGCGACCTGGACGCTCGAAGTCGCTGCGCCGCTGGACCAGCTCCTGGCGACGGTCGCGATGCGACTCGACCTCGAGCTCGCGCTCGACCGGGAGGGGTTGCGGGCGAAGGGGATCGCTCCAGCGGAGATCGTCCGCCTGTCGGTCAGGGAGGTCGACCGGGCGACCCTCCTCGATCGCATCGTCGAGCCCCTCAAACTGGCGTGGGCGATCGACGGCCACACGCTCCGGGTCGGCCCGAAGGGGGACTGACGGCCGCGGTTCTCAACCGGTGCCGGAGGGGCGGGAAGGCAACTGGCGCCCGGCCGGAACAAGCTCGGCCGGCGCCACGCGCAAGCCCCGACTGTCGAGCCGGCCCCCGGGCTCACGGCCGCGACGCGTCTCGGGGTTGCCGCGGCCGCGCAGCGCTTCGAGGTTGCGGCGGGCGCCCTCCAGCTTCGGATCGAGGCGGAGCGACTCGCCGTATGACGCGGCGGCGTCGGCATACTCTCCCTGTTTGGCCTGCGCCACGCCGCGGTTGAACCAAGCCCGCGCGTCGCGCGGATCGTGGCGGATCGCCTGATCGAAGTCGAGCTCGGCCTTCGCTGGTTCGTTGCTGACCAGATACGCCAGGCCCCGATTGAGGTGGGCCAGGTCATAGGTCCGATCGCGGCGGATCGCCGACGAATAGGCGCTGATCGCCTCGAGAGGCTTGTCGAGCTCCATGAGTGTCAGCCCGCGCCACAGCTCCGGCCGCGGATCGTCGTAGGCGATCCCGGCGGCGTCCTCGAAGTCCTCCAGCGCGATGCCGTGACGACCCAGATGGAACCAGGCGATCCCGCGCCGCAGATAGAGCTCCGCATTCAACGGATCGAGCCGGAGGCCGGCGGAACAGGCCTCAAGCGATCCCTCGAAGTCCCCCAGGTGCCGGGTGACGATACTCAAGGCGAGCCGCGCCACGGGGAGCTTAGGATCGGCCTCGACAGCTTCGAGAACGATCTTCTTGGCCTCTTCATACTTCCCCTTCCGATCGAGCTTGTCGGCCTTGACGAGAAGCTTCTGAGCAGGGGAATCCTCCTCCGCCGGGGGCATGTCGACATCGGGAAAGGGGAGGAGATCGGCGGGCACCAGCGGCTTCGCCCTCGGCCGGGGGCGGACGATCGGAGGCTCGTCATCGGCCTCGAGGGGGACGCGGTCAGGAGCCTTTCCCCGCGGGGCCGGCTGGCGGGGCGCCGGTTCGGTAAGCTCCTCGTCGGGATCCTGATTGTCGACGTTTTCCGGAGCTTTCCCCGGAGCCTTCTTCGTGCCGGTGGCGCGGGGCGTTTGGCCAGTGCGCGGCTTCGGCTTCTCCTCGCGCGGAAACGGATTCAATTCCTCGGCGAAGGGATCATCGGCCGGCGGACGCTGGTTTTGGGCCATCGCTGCCGGGGCGTCGCCCGGGAGCGGCAGCCAAGGCAGCGACGGGCCGCCGCCGGCTTGGA
Organism: Planctomycetaceae bacterium; assembly: GCA_009691925.1. Lineage (GTDB taxonomy): Bacteria > Planctomycetota > Planctomycetia > Pirellulales > UBA1268 > QWOP01. Next base: position 9,324 of record SIAG01000106.1, on the reverse strand, counting down.
GCACCGCGGCGACCAGCGCGATCCGGAAACGGAGGCCCACAGGGGCTAGTGCCGACCACTGGCCCCGGGGGCACGGGCTTTTCACCGCCGCGGGGGCCGCCGTCGGGAGCGTCAGGCTCGAATCGATCATGCTTGTTCCACCAACGGCGCCGTCAAACTCGCGTCTTTTTTTCCATCGGCAGACGCTCCACCGATCCCCGATCCTCTCACCCGCTCCGACCCCGACCGGCACAACCGCTGCCACCGGCCGCAGCGGCCCTCCACCGAGCCGTCAGCCGACCAGCCCCCCGAGCCGTTCCTGGATCCCCTCCCGGATCCGCCCGCTGAACAGCGCTGCGGCCCCCGGCAACTGGAGCGTGACGAGGAGCTCCTCAATGCAGATCTCGAGCGATCCGTCGAACTTCATCCCGGCCACGGCCAGATTGAATCGCATCTTCTCCTCCCCATCCCACTGCGCGGTGATCTCGCCGACGGAGTCGGCATAGTCCGACCGGGCACGGACGAGCGCCTCGTCGAGACGGCGTTTGATCTCGTTTTGATCGAGCGCGTGAGGAACCCGGACTTCGAGCGTTTTGGCCATCGTGAGGGCAATCCTCGGGGGGAAGCAGCCAGACTGGTCAACCCGGGCGGAGGGACCCGGCCCGAGAAGCCTATCCGAGAATATCTCCGATCTGCCCCCCGTGCCACCGGGACCGATCGATCCTCACCACTCCTCATCCCCGGGCGCCGCCTGGAACCGTTCGACCGCCCGCCGAACCCGATCCCGCTCCACGATCCCGAGCCGATCCCCTTCCCCGTGGCCCAGTCCCCCTGCCATGCAGGCGACCGACCGCACCCCGACGACGTCGGCCCCGAGGGAGGCCGCCAGGGCGACGTCATCGAGCGACAATTTCCCCGCCAAGCCCAGCGACAGACCGACGGCGCGGGCATGGGCCACCCAGCGCCGGATGGTCGCCCGGTCGACGAGGCGGAACAACCCCGGGCCCGCCTTGTCGAAGGTGTCGACGAGGAGCCCGCGGCAGCCCGCGCCGGCCGCCGCGCTGAACACCCTCTCCGGCTCCGGCGCTCGGCACCCCTGCCAATCGGCATAGGCGACTGCGACCAGACCGATCCGGCGGGGCAGCGCCGGCGCCACCCGCCCCAACGTCTCGCACCACGGGGTATCGACGCCCGCAGAGAGCCCGATTTTGACCGCCGCCGGCGCGGGGAGCGAATCGAGCGCCGCGAGGACGTCGTCGATGAAGCGGAGGAGCCGAGCGCCTCCCGCCCGGGCATCGGCGCCATAATCGAGGAGCTCGCCGCCGGCGAGGGTCCAGGGCACGGCGCTGCCGACGCGGCGGGCAATCGCAGCGACCGTCGCGGGCGCCGCGGCACCGAGCGGACCGGCGAGCGGGTCCTTGACGTCGACAATAGCGCTGCCGCCGGCCAGCGCCTCCGTCGCTTCGTCGGCATTGCGGACGCTCACGAGCAGCCCCGTCCAACTCACGTCCCCCCCCTGGCCGCCGCCGCGCGTTTGGCTGTCGTGAGGTCGCGGTTCAGCCGCCGCACCAGGTCGATCGAGAGCGGCTCACACCACCGGCCGTCGAAGGTCACCGAACCCTCCTGCCACGCGCCCCACAGCGGCAACGTCGGCCGCTCGGCATGCTCGACGGCCCGTTCGGCGATCCGCATCACGAGCGTCCGCACCCGCTCCCCCCCCGTGCGAACGTCCCCGGGGTGGGGTGGCTCGAGCCGACTGCCGAGGAAAAAACACTCGACGATCTCGAGCGGGACGACCTCCACCCTGGCCGGGGCGAGGTGGACGCGCAGCCCCTGCCCAGCCAAGACGATCCGGGGGCGCGACGAGAGGATCAGACCGGCAACGCCGGCGACGCCCAAACCGCCCCCGAGAAGCCAGGGCACCATACCGACCGGACGGCTCCAGGGGCGCGACGCGAGGAGCACCACGAGGAGGAGGGCAGCGGCCATGCCCGCGATCCCAACCCCCGGCCGGTGGTTGGATCGCAGCCACACTCCGGCCCCCCGGCCGGTCGCTGGCGGCGCGGCTTCGGCGCACGCCCCGGGGGCGCCACCGTGGGGGGCTTCGACAGGCGGGGGATCGTGGGGCATCGCCGGGGTGGGGTTCAAGGCTCGTCGCGGCGAAGCGATCCCTGCGGGACCGCTTCCGCGGAAACCCGACCTGTTCTACCATCACCTTCCAGTCCTCCCGCAGCCCGCCCCCCTCTAGCCCGCCCCCATGCACGAGTCCAGCGCTACCCTATCTGCTCCCCACGCCCCGTCGCCGGCAGGCGGCGCGACGGTGATCGGCCTCCTCCTCGGGCTGTTGGCGGTCTACGCCCTAGCCTGTCTCGTTGGCTGGCCCCAGGGGGGACGCGACCAGATCGTCGCAACGCAGCGGGCCGAAGCGCTCCATGACGAGGTCGCCAACCGCGCCCACCAGCCCGCCGAGGCGGCGCAGAACTTCGAGGGCGGCGACGCGGCAGCGGTCCCCCCGGCCGCGGCCGACGACCATCCCCCCCACCCCGCCGCGCCGCCGCCGGCCACGACACTCCCCTTCGCCATTCTTTTAGCGGCGATCGCCATCTTCCCGCTCACTCCCGGGATCTCCCACTGGTGGGAGCACAACCGCAACAAGCTCCTCGTCGCTGGCTTCCTCGCCGCGATCACCCTCGGCTACTACACCTTTCTCCACCACCAACCGGTCGATCTCCACTTCCCGGCCCATGCCCTGATCCATCCGGCGGCGGCCGGCCCCTCCTGGCCGACAGCGGGGGCGGTGCTGACCAACGCCCTGGGCGCCGAATACATCCCCTTCATCGCCCTCCTCTTCGCCCTCTATGTCGTCACCGGCGGCGTGCGGATCGAGGGGGATCTCGTCGCCTCGCCGACAACCAACGCCACCTTCCTCGCCCTCGGGGCAGCGACGGCGAGCTTCATCGGCACGACCGGCGCCGCGATGCTCCTGGTCCGTCCGCTCCTGGAGACCAACAAGGAACGCAAGCATGTCGCCCACACGCTCGTGTTCTTCATCTTCATGGTCTGCAACTGCGGCGGCCTGCTCCTCCCGATCGGCGACCCGCCCCTGTTCCTCGGCTACCTCAAAGGGGTCGACTTTCTCTGGACGCTGAACCTGTGGAAGCCGTGGCTGTTCACCAATGCGGTCCTGCTGTCGGTCTATTGGGTCTGGGACACCCTCTTCGCCCACCCGCGCGAGGCCCCGCGCGACCTCGCCCGCGACGAACGCCAAACGACGCCGCTGACGATCCGCGGCCTGTGGCCCAACGCCCCGATCATGGCGGCGGTGATCGCCGCGGTCGCCCTCCTCGACCCGGCCAAGCCATTCCCCGGCACCGACTGGCATCCCTGGGTGTTCCTCCGCGAGGCCGTCCTCGTCGGGCTCGTCCTCCTCTCGCTCCTCGGCGGCGACGGCAAGGTCCGCGTGGCCAACGGCTTTACGTACGGCGCAATCCTCGAGGTGGCCGCGCTGTTCCTGGGAATCTTCATCTGCATGCAGCCGGCCCTGGCGATCCTCAACGAACGGGGGGCGAGCCTCGGGCTCGACAGCCCGCGCTCGTTTTTCTGGGCGTCTGGGGCCCTGTCGAGCGTCCTCGACAACGCCCCGACCTACCTCGTGTTCTTCAATGTCGCCCAGGCCTTGCCGGCCGCCGGGGCGACGATGGCCGGGGTCGACGTGGGTCGACTGGCTGGAGTGAGCCTGGGGGCGGTATTCTTAGGAGCCATGACCTACATCGGGAATGGCCCGAACTTCATGGTCAAGGCGATCGCCGAACAGTCCGGCGTGCGGATGCCGAGTTTCTTTGGCTATCTCCTCTACAGCTTCGGCATTCTCCTCCCCGTCTTCGTCCTCGTTTCGATCCTGTTCCTGTAGTCGCCTCCCCCGCTCCCGTCGCCGAGACCTCCAGGAACCCCACAGGGCGTGCCAAACTCCAAGCAGTCTGACGGTTTCGAGCATGTCGTCACCGATTCCGAGGTGTGCGATCTGGTCGACCGTCTGGCCCAACACCCGTTCGTCGCCTTTGACACCGAGTTTGTCTCGGAGCACACCTACCGCAGCCAGTTGTGCCTGGTGCAGGTGGCAGCGCCCGGCATCCTGGCGGTGATCGACACACTCAGAGCCCGCGAGCTCGAGCCGTTTTGGCGCCTCCTCGCCGAACCCGGCCGGACAACCGTCGTTCATGCCGGTCGCGAGGAGATGGGATTCATCCTCCACGCGATCCAGGCGCGGCCGTCGAAGCTCTTCGACATCCAGGTGGGGGCCGGGTTGGTCGACCACGATTTCCCTGCCGGCTACGCCTCGATCGTCCGCCGCTTTCTGAACCTCCCCACAAACAAAGGGGAGACGCGCACCGACTGGCGGCTGCGTCCCCTCTCGCAGGCCCAACTCGACTACGCCCTCGACGACGTCCGCCACCTCGAGCGGATCTGGCAAAAGATCGAGGCGCAGCTGGAATCCCTCGGCCGGACCTCCTGGATGGAGGAGGAGATGGCCACCTGGCAGGACGAGGTCGAGGAGTCATTCATCCGCAAGCGCTGGCGGCGCGTGTCGGGGCTGTCGGGATTGTCGCGGCGCGAGCTGGCCGTCGCCCGGGAGCTGTGGCAGTGGCGCGATTCGGTCGCCGAGTCGCGCGACATGCCGCCGAAGCGAGTGCTGCGCGACGATCTCCTCGTCGAGCTGTGCAAGCGAAAGAGCGCCGATCCCCACGAGATCTCGGCGATCCGCGGCATGCAGCGATCCGATCTGCGGCACATCCTCGGCGGCCTCTCCGAGGCGATCGGCCGCGGCCTGGCCCTCCCGGAGGACGAATGCCCCGGTGGGGAGAAGTTCCGGGCGCCCCCCTCCCAGCTGGCAGTGCTCGGGCAGTTCATGGCGACGGCGCTGGCCGGGGCGTGCCGGCAGATGAACCTCGCCCCGGCGCTGGTCGGCACCGCCTCCGACATGCGCGACCTCCTCGCCTGGAAGCTCGGCTATCACCACGGCGACCGCGAGCCGGTGCTCGCCTCCGGCTGGCGGGCCGCCGTCGTCGGACCGATCGTCGACGATCTCCTCTCCGGCCGGGCGGCGCTGCGGATCGGCGATCTGAACTCAAACGACCCGCTCGTCATCGAGCGCTTCGACGGGCCGGGGCGAAACCCGCCGCCGTCGCCGGACAACACCGACCGCTGAAAGAACTCTTCTCACTTTGATCGTGATTCTCCCTGGAGCAGCTCGACCCATGACCAACGTTCGACCCTTTGTCGTCGCCGCCCTGCTGGCCACGAGCCTCGTTCTCGCCCCCCTGCCCGCCAGCGCCCAGGCCCCGGCCTGGAAGGAGCTCTTCAAGGACGGCTCGCTCGACGGCTTCCAGATCGTCAGCGGCAGCGCCAGCTATAAGGTGGTCGACGGCGTCCTCGTCGGGACGACGACGGAGGGGAGCCCGAATACCTTCCTCGCCACGAACGCCCCCCTCAAGGACTTCGAGCTTGAGTTCCAGGTCAAGGTCGACGACGAGCTCAACTCCGGCGTCCAGATCCGCAGCCATCTGGCGAAGGAGGGGGAGAAGCCGGAGGGCGCGGGAGGGCCACTGCCGGCCGGGCGACTCTACGGGCCGCAGTGCGAGATCTCGATCGACGGCCATGCCGGCAACTTCTACGACGAGGCCCGCCGCGGCGTGTGGTGGAGCGGGCTGACCAACACCGATGCGATCCGCACCGAGGCGGCGAAGGGGGCCTTCAAGAAGGGGGAGTGGAACAGCTACCGGATCGCGGTCGCCGGTGACCACTACCGCAGCTGGATCAACGGCGTGCCGACGGCCGACTTCCGCCAGCCGCACGATCCCGAGGGGCACATCGGCTTCCAGGTCCATGGCATCGCCCAGGGAACGGGGCCCTATTCCGTTCGCTGGCGGAACGTCCGCCTCAAAAACCTCGACTGACGCTCTCCCCCGACGCACGGAACGCCATGGCCCGACAACCACCACGGACCGCGGCGGGGAAGCGTTCGGTTGGCAAGGGTCCGCGCCCCGACGGGGCCACCGCCGCCGGGCTCGTGGTCGGCCCCGGCCCGACCCACCGCACCGTCCGCGACGGACGCGGCCGGGTCATCCCCGCTCCCGACGATTGGGTGCTCCTCGAGCCAGGGGATGCGGCGCTGACGCGCCGCGTGAAGGCGGCCGGGGAGCACTGGGTGATGAGCGAGAAGCAGGGGCGGCGGACGTTCTCCCGCGGCGTGTGGGCCCCCGAGGCAACGGTGGAGCGGATCCGCCACGAGCTCGTCGCCGAGCGTTCGACGGAGGCCTGGGCCAAGAAGCAGGCCCAGGCGCTCAAGCGCCGCGAGAACGACCAGGCGGAGTATGTCGAAGACTTCCTCTCGGCGGTGCTCGCGTTCCTCGCCTTCGCCCCCTCTTACGCCGACCGGGCGCTGAAGCTCGCCCGGGCTGTCACCATCCATGCCACGCCGGTCGGCAGCGGCACGGTAGCGCGCACCGAGCGGATCCCGATCGAGCGTCGCGCGGAGGCGGCCGTGATCGCCTGGCTGCGGCATCAGACGACCGGCTACGACCAGATGAAGATCGCGCGCGTGAAGGGCAAGCGGCGCGAGGTGCGGCGGATGCTCGCCGAGCGGTCGCGCGACCTCCTCCGCCGCTACCGCGACGGCACGTCGATCCCGCCGGGGTGCCCGTTGGCCAAGGCGCTCGATGCCACCGCTGGATGAGGCCCCTCGGTGCACCCTGCCAGACTCGCGCCCGACATTCTCCTCCACGACTGCACCGAGACGCGCACGAAGCGGAGCGGCCCGGGGGGACAGCATCGCAACAAGGTGGAGACGGCGGTGATCCTCCACCACCGGCCGACCGGCATCATGGCCGAGGCCTCTGAACGCCGCAGCCAGGCCGACAACCGGCGCGTGGCCCTGTTCCGGTTGCGGCTCAGGCTCGCGCTGGTTCACCGCGAGCCTCCCGCTGTCGAGCCTTCGCCACTGTGGCGGTCGCGCGTCCGCGACGGCAGGCTGGCCGTCGCCGGCGGCCACGACGACTATCCGGCGATGGTGGCGGAGGCCCTCGATTGTGTCGTTGCCGCAACGCTCGACATGCCGACGGCGGCCGCTACGCTCGGCGTCTCCCCGTCGCAGCTGGTAAGTCTTTTGCAAAAGGAGCCGGCGGCTCTCGGGGCGCTCAATCGCCTCCGCGGAACCGCCGGGTTGAAGCCGCTGCGGTGAATCGTCTCTCGGGCATCGCTTCAAAAAGTCCCGGGCATCCCCTCAAAAAGTCCCGGGCGTCGCCTCATGGCCCGGGGGGTGGGCCTACGACCGCCGGGCCCGGAGAGACGTTCTCCGGCTGCCAGTGGCCATGCATCGCGGCCCGCCCCGCCGGCAGATGGGTCAGCTGGACCTCGCGGCCGTCGGCGCGGGCGCGGGCGAAGAGATTCCGCGCTTTGCCGCCGCCGGGCGCGTCGCGGTGCGAGCCATACAGGAGCCAGGCACCGTCGGGGGAGGGCCGCGGATGGGAGTGGAGCGTGCCGGGGCGAGACGTCGTCAACCGCGCGGGCGTCTCTCCTTCCTCGAGCCCCACGTCGAACAGCTCGACGGTGGCGGCAGCGCCATCGATCCCCGCGACCCGCGCCGTGAAGACCACCTTCTGGCCGTCGTGCGACCAAACCGGCACATCGCTCGAGCCGCCATGAAAATCGGGAACATCGAGAAACTCCATCACGCCACGATAGCCGTTGCGGTCGCCGATCTTCCGCAGCCCCGTGCCGTCGGCCCGGACGACGTGCGGATGGCAGTCGTAGTGCTCCCCCGACACAAACAACAGCCATTGGCCATCGGGGGACCAGGTCGGCGCAAAGACGAACGGGTGACCGGTATCGATCTTCTGGCGCTGGCCACCGTCGGCATCGGCGAGCCACACCTGGTAGTTCTCGTGGTAGGCGATCCGCCGGCCGTCGGGTGAGCCGGAGAAGCCGTAGGCAAAGCCGGTGGAGTCACGGGCGAGATCGGTTTTGTTCCTTCCATCCCGATCCATCGCAAACGGCTTCGAGATCCCGTCGATGAGCGCCGTGAACCCGAGCCGGCCGGGATTGCCGGGCCAGGGAAAAACCCCGGTGTTGTAAAAGCTGACGCGTTCGACGGCGGTGACATTCTCGGCCCGACCGGTGGCGAGATCGACCAAATGTGTGTCGTAGAGCCAGTCGCCGGCGCGGAAGCGGAAGGTTTTGTGTTCCTCCTCGTAGCGCGCGTTGGCCTCGCTCTCCCAGGCCCGGCCGATGATCGCCGTCTTGCCGTCGGGGAACCAGCCGACGAATTGCGTCCAACTCCCCGGCTCGGCGGCGAGGTCGGCGGCCAGCGGCAGCGGCGCCCCTCCCGGCACGAGGAGCATTGCTCGGCCGGTGACAACATTGGCCCACCGCCCTCCGGGGAGCGCCGTGGCGTGCTCGGTGTAACCGATCGCCCGATCAGGGAGCGCCCCCGGCGGGGGATCCGCCGCGTGGACGGGTAGCGCCGCGACAAGGAGGACAAAAAGGATCGCGGCGAATCGTCGCATCGGTTTTCCGCCCCCGCTATCAATGCTTCCGGGCCGTCGCTCCCCGCGGTCGGCTGCGGCCGGCCGCCATCGCTCTCTGGGTCCATGATAGGTGAAACACCGGCCTTGTCCTGCTGATCGGCACGATGGAGCAGATCCTCAACGCCAACACGGAGGTACGGGAACGTCGCGATTCAGCTCCGGCATTCGACACACGCCAAGTAGCCTCAAGAACCGCGGCTCACCATTCCACCGACGATCGCTGTCGCCGATGCTGGGCTCGGCTTCGGGGCCGCTCTGCGGGAGGCCTACCCGACGACACGTGAGCAACGCTGCTCGAGTCCACAAGACCGCCAACGTCATCAACTCAATGCCCAGGGCGATCCAACCAAAAGCGAAGTTCGACCTCCACCAGATCTGGCTCGCCGAAACCAGGGAGACGGCCAACAAGGCCTTCGATCACTTGCTGGCGAAATACGGCGTTAAGTACGAGGCGTCATGCGCCGCCCTGGCGAAGGATCGCGACGTGCTCCTTACCTTCTACAAAGTCTCAGCGGAGCACTGGAGCCACCTGCGCACCACCAACAGAATTGAGAGCACCTTCGCGACGATTCGACTGCGGCATCGCCGCACGAAGGGAAGCGGCTCGAGGAAAGCCAGCCTCGCGATGATGGACAAGCTCGCCGTGTCAGCGGCACGTCGCTGGCGACGCCTCAACGCAAGCCAGCAACTCACGCTCGTCATCCAAGGCAGAATCTTCACCGACGGAGTCCTGCAGAACGCCGCCTGATTCACGCCTCACGAA
>SIAG01000105.1 GCA_009691925.1 Planctomycetaceae bacterium | reverse complement strand
CAGTCGGGAGGACCGGGAGCGGTCGGCGGGGCACCGGGGATGCGTGCTCTGGTTCACGGGGCTGTCGGGCTGCGGCAAGAGCACGCTCGCCAATGCGGTTGATCGCCGCCTCTATGCCCGTGGCTGGAGGAGTTTCGTCCTCGACGGGGATAACGTCCGCCTCGGGCTCAATGCCGCCCCCGCGCTCCTCCGCCAGCGCCATGAGGAGGCTTTCGCCACTCGCTTCGGGCTCGGCTTCGGCCCTGCCGACCGAGAGGAGAACATCCGCCGGATCGGCGCCGTCGCCGATCTCTTCGCGCAGGCCGGGATCATCGCCCTGACGGCGTTCATCAGCCCCTACCGCCGCGACCGGGATGCCGTCCGGGCGATGCTCCAGCCGGGCGACTTCGTGGAGATCCATGTCGAGGCGCCGCTTGCCGTCTGCGAGGCCCGTGATCCCAAGGGGCTTTACAAGAAGGCACGGGCGGGGGAGATCAGGGGATTCACCGGGATCGACGATCCCTACGAGGCCCCCCTCGCCGCTGAATTGGTGGTCGACTCCGCGGCCCGCCCGCCCGAGGTCCTCGCTGGGGAGGTGCTCCGCTGGCTCGAGCAGGCCGGCAAGATTCCCCGGTCATGACCGGGCGGATCACGTCCGTGGGCCGATGAGCTCGACGAAGTTGCCGTCCGGATCGCGGACGACCGTCAGCTCCGACTTCCCGGGCACGAGGGCTTCTGGGAGCAGGACGGGGATCTTGGCGATCGGCTTGACGCCGATCTACGGCAGTCGTTCCAGCGCTGGGGTCAACGTCGAAACAACGAGGCCCCCGGTGGCAGGGTGCGCCACCGGGGGTCTCGAGGATACTCATGGCTCAACGTTTTTCCGCCGCGGTAGCCGGTGGAGGGGAGCGTCGAGCTTTTTCCAGGCCGTTGGATCGAGTCCCAGGCCAATCAGTCGAGGAACCCGGAAAGCTCCTCGCTCCGGGCCGGGGCCTGGAGCTTGCGGACCGCCTTGGCCTCGATCTGCCGGATCCGCTCGCGCGTCACCTTGAAGATGTGGCCCACTTCCTCGAGGGTGTAGCTGTAGCCGTCCCCCAAGCCGTAGCGGAGTTTGATGATCTCCCGCTCCCGGTAGGAGAGGCTCTTGAGGACCTTGGCGATCCGGTTGCGGAGCATCTCTTGGGCGGCCCCCACGGCCGGGTTCTCCGCCCCGGTGTCGGGGAGAAGGTCGCCGAAGTGGCTGTCCTCGCTGTTGCCGACGGGGCGATCGAGGCTGATTGGGTAGCGGCTCATCGCCGACACGCGCCGCGTCTCATCGACGGGCGTGCCTGCGCGAGCGGCGATCTCCTCGATCGTCGGCTCGCGCCCGTACTCCTGGAGGAGTTGGCGGGCGACATTGCGGACCCTCGACATCGTCTCAACCATGTGCACCGGGATGCGGATCGTCCGGCTCTGGTCGGCCACCGCCCGGGTGATCGCCTGCCGGATCCACCACGTCGCGTAGGTGCAGAACTTGAAACCGCGACGGTATTCGAACTTGTCGACCGCCCGCATCAGACCGGCATTCCCCTCCTGGATGAGATCGAGGAACGAGAGACCGCGGTTGCGGTACTTCTTGGCGATCGACACGACGAGCCGGAGATTCCCCTCCGACAGACCGCGCTTCGCCTTCTGGTAGTGGGCGTAGATCTGCTTGATCTCACTGATCCGCCGCTTGAGGCTCTTGGGCGTCTCCTGGCAGGCCTTGAGGATCATCCGGTATTCATCGACGAGTTTCTGACGACCGGCCGGCGGTTGCTTGCTCTTCTTGTGAGCGTCGATCTTCAGCCGCAGTTCCTTGATGCGGCGGACAAACTCCTCGAGCGTCGGGATCATCGCCTCGATCCGCTGCGTCCGCAGGCCGAGCTCCTCGACGAGCCGCACGCACCGGCGACGACGGCGACCGAGCCGGGCCCACGCCTCGCGGCGCTCCGACATCTTCCGCTTCTTCGAGAGGGCGATCCGGTAGTCGGACTTGTTCTGCTGGAGGAGAACGTCGAGCGTTCGGAGGTTGTGGGGGAGCCGGCCGAGGATCTGATCCTTCTCCAGACGGTCAGTCACCGACACCTGGACGGTGCGGTCGAAGGGGAGCTCGCCACGGTGGACGCGCGACAGCACCTTGAAGGACTGCTGGCAGACATACTCGCACTCGAGAAGCTTCGCCCGGAACGCCGCCCGGGTCATCTCGATCTGCCGGGCCAGCCAGATCTCCTGGGCGCGGGTGAGGAGGGGGATCTCTCCCATCTGCGTCAGATACATCCGGACCGGATCATCGGACCAGTTCTCCCCCTGATCGATGAGGACATCCTCGGTTTCACCGGACGCCTCGGTCTCCGACTCGACCTCGCCGTCGATGTCGCCGTCGGAAAGCCCTCTGGCATCGTCATCGGCGAGCATGTCGACGTCGGTATCCTCGGCATCGACGACCTTGACCGACAGGTCCTCGACATCCTGGGGATTGGAGACGACATCGTCTTCGAGTTCGTCCAGCAGCGAGTCGTACAAGGTGGGAGCTCCTTCGGGGAACGGATTCACTGGGCAGGTTCAATCGGGCCGGTCAACCGCAGGGAGAGGCGTCGTGCCTTCCCTGCGGCGCGGCTGGAGGCGTCGCGCCGGCGCTCCTGACTGGCCCAGCGACGACCGCATCCCGCGGTCGCCAGGTGCAGCAGCCAAAGTGCATCATTCGGAACGCCGACAGTGTGATTCAAGGGGAGGGCAAGTCCAGTGGCCCGAATCCTCCTTCGGGAAAGGCCATCAACGGGTGGTGAACGTGGGACAACGCCGAGGCAACGAAGATGCGAACAAGGGGAAAACCGAAACGGACTGCGAACGGGGAACGGGCCGCCCGGGACCATCGCTGTCAGGCTCGAATGACGGAAGAGGCTCGAGGCGTATCAGCGGTCCGAAATGCCATCCGACAACCCGGGCCGGCAGATCGAACAGCCCAGCCGCTTCCTCTTCCCCCCCGAACCAACGGGCTCCAACCCGTTGCAAGCGGGATGGACCAGCCGGACTCGAAGAGGCACACCCGAAGCTAATCGGATGGGAAACGCTGACATGGATCGATCGGAACCGACAGGCAGGCCATGGGATTGGCAAGCCTGGGTGAGGACGCCGATGGCCCATCGCGCTCTGGTACGAGCCGTCGATGTGGTGCCATGCCCGGCGTCCGGAAGGCACAGGATTATGGCGCTGTCGGGGGCGAAAGGCCAACTTTTTTTCCCCCTCTTTTCACGAATGTTCGAGGATTCGCCCAGCAAATGGTAAAAAAATCCTAGCACGTCGTTTCTGCGGCCACTGGAGCCTGTTCCCGATGACTTCCTTTCTCCTTCCCTGTGCGTGCGGTGTGGACATTCCGGTCACCTCCTCCCAGGCGGGTGGGCTGGCGACATGTCCCGCCTGCGGCCGCCAGGAGCCTGTCCCGCGGTTGCGGGATCTGGGGAAGTTGCGCGTGGTGACGGAGGTGGCGGGGGCCCGCACCCCCAAAAGCTGGACGGGGTGGCACGGTTTGCTCCTGGCCGGCAGCCTGCTGGCCGCGACGGCCGGTCTGTTGTCGGTGTCGTTCACGCCCCCCGAGGTCGATTTTTTCGACGACGCCACGATCAAGTCGTCGGTCATGAAGGCGCCGACCGACGAGGTTTACTCGGCTTGGGCCACGCGCCTCGTCCACGCATCGATCGATCGGCCGCCGACGGAGATTGAGGCGAAATCGAGGGGCCGATCGGACTACTACCACTCCTTGCAAAACGGCCTCCGCACCGCGGCCGCCGTGGGAGCCCTGCTGGCTTTGGTCGGTGTCGGCGGTGTCCTGTCGAAGCGGAAGGTCAACGGTCGATGAGGGCCGCCTTCATCACCCGGACCGGACCGGCCGACGTGATCGAGGTCGGCAGCCTCCCCGACCCGGTGCCCGGCCCGCGCGAAGCGCTCGTCCGAGTGAGGGCCTGTGCCGTCAATCCGATCGACACCTACGTCCGCGCCGGCGGCGTGGCGTTTCCGCTCCCTGTGCCGTTCATCGTGGGCTGCGATCTCGCCGGGGAGGTGGTTGCCGTGGGGGCGGAGGTCGGGGCCCTCCGGCCCGGGATGAGGGTCTGGGGCTCCAACCAAGGGCTGCTCGGGCGCCAAGGGACGTTCGCGGAACTGGCGGCGATCGACGAGCGATGGCTCTACCCCACCCCTGATTCGGTGAGCGACCGCGACGCTGCGGCGGCGGCCCTCGTCTCGATCACGGCCCACCTCGGGCTGGTCACCCATGCCAACCTCCGGCCGGGGGAGATGCTCTTCGTCAACGGCGCGTCGGGGGGCGTGGGGAGCGCCGCAGTCCAGGTGGCGAGGGCGCTGGGGGCCCGCGTAATCGGCACCGCCGGCACCGCAAAGAAGCGGGCGCGAACTGGGAGCCTGGGGGCCGAGGCGGTGTTCGACTACCGCCGCGACGACCTCGTCGAAGTGGCCCGGGCAGCGGCGCCGGAAGGGATCGATGTCTACTGGGAGACCCAGCGCGAGCCGCTCTTCGACCGGGCGGTCGGCCTGCTCGCCGACGGAGGGAGGATCGTCCTCATGGCAGGGCGCGACGCGCGAACGCCGTTCCCCGTCGGGCCGTTCTATCTCAAGGGATGTCGGATGGTCGGGTTTGCGATGTTCAAGGCAGATTGGCGTCTCCAGGCGGCGGCGGCCATCGACATCAACCGCTGGATGGCGGAGGGGCGTCTGCGGGTGCCGATCGCCCGGGTGCTCCCGCTCGAGCAGACCGCGCTGGCGCACACGCTTCAGGAATCGGCGACGGTGGCGCGGACCGGGGTGCTCGACGGCAAGCTCGTCATTGAGCCCTGACGAGCGCGTGAACCACCCAGCGGATGGCCGACAGGGAGGCGAGATGAGGCATCAATCAGGACCAGATCGCCTGCCGACGGCCCGCCGTCGATGGCTTATCGCGGTGGTCGCAGCCGCCGCTGCCCTCGGCGGCTGGGCATCATCAATCCCTGCTTCCGCGCAGGCACCGAAGCCGCCGGTGGTCCGGTCGCCGGGGGGGATCCGCACCGGGATCTTCGGCCTCGAGGCGAAGGGAAACCGCTTTGTTTATGTCTTCGACCGCTCGGCGAGCATGGGGGAACCGGACGGTCGGCCGCTGACCGCTGCCAAGCGGGAATTGATTCGCAGTTTCGACGAACTTGGCGACGTGCAGCAGTTTTACGTCATCTTCTACAACGACCGGCTGCACGTCTTCTCTCCGGCCGGGAACCGGGGAAGGCTCGTGTTTGCCACCGAGGACAACCGTCGCGCCGCACGGCGCTTCGTCGACTCGGTGCGGGCCAACGGCGGGACGCGGCACGCCGCAGCCCTGGCTGCTGCCTTCCGGCTCTCTCCCGATGTCGTCTTTCTCCTCACCGATGCCGACGCCAAGGACGATCTCACGGACGCGGAGCTGCAACGGCTCTCCCGGCTCGGCAGCGGGAGCCGCTGTATGGTCGTCCAGTTCGGCGACGAGTCACGGCGCAGCCCGCGGTTGGCCGACCTCGCTGCCCGGTGTGGCGGTCGCTACCAGATTGTTCCCCTCGACGGCCAGCCGGAGCGTGGCGGCGAGGCTGATGACGATGCCGGGGTGCACGCCGACGATCAGTTGGGGCGGTAGCCCTTGGTAAACGCCTGGGCCCGCGTGGGGCGCGGGGCAGAGGGCGTGGCTCGGGAGCGTGCCTCGGGAGCGGGAGCCCGCGACGCCTGGGTTGACGTCGCCGAGCCGGTGGCATCGCGACCGGCGGAGAGCATCCTCGGGGTCGCGTCGGCGGGCGCGGGAGCCGCGCCGGCCCCTTCCCCGAACCCCGCGGCCGCCGACGCCACTCGGCCCGACAGGCGGCCGGGGGCGGCCGTCTCCCCGGCACGGCCGGTGCCCTCGTCGCTCAAGGCGGAACGATCCGGCACCGAGAGCGCTTGCACAACCGACGGCCGCGGCCGCAGCGCGGTCCGCAACGGGTTCGGGGGCGCGTCGCCGCGTTCCGCCCGCGGCGACCGGATTTCAATCGGAGCCGGTGCCTCAAGCGCTGGGGTGGCGGTCGCGAGGGTAGGAGTGCCCGTCGCCAGGGTCGTCGGCGCCGTTTCCGGGGTGGCCGGGGGAGCCAGGGTAGGAGTGCCCGTCGCCAGGGTCGTCGGCGCCGTTTCCGGGGCCGCCGGGGCGTGCTGATCCGCGGCGACGAGGCCTGGGTTGCCGGTCGTGAGCGTTTTGGCGGCGGGCACGGGGAGCGCGGCGGTGGCCGTGGCGAACGTCGTCGAGACCGTTGTCACGGTGGTCGCCTGGGGCACCGCGACGGAGGTCAGCGGCGGGGCGGGCGCCGTGGAGGGCGTTGCCCACAGATCGCGTTCTGATTCGCCGACGGAGGGGGCCGGCAGTGCCGCGACCGCAAGGGGACGGGCGCTTGCCTCCCCGCCGGTGTCGACGCGACCGAGCTGAATGGCGAGGATCGGCTGCCCCTCCCGGAGCGGATGACGGACGACGAGGTTGTCGAGATCGTCGGTGACGCGCATGGCCGTCGAGGGGACCATCGCTTTCGGCCAATCGCGCAGGCCCACGTCCCAGACCGTCACCAGAGACCCTGCCGGCAGGGGGCGGAGGGCGACGAGGATCGACTCGCTCTCCACCTGCGGCTTGGCCTGCGACAGATGCGAGTCGAGGGCGCTGTTGAGGCCAAACGCCGCCGCGGCACCGGCCACGATCGCGGCGCCGAACACCGTATAGGCCTGGGGACGGTGTGCTTTGGCAGGGGCCGACGTCTTGGTCATGGAGATTCCATCCCTGCGGGAGGCTCCGCGTTTCAACCGGGCGATCCCCGGACAAAACGACAGAACACGCCTCTTTCGATCGGCAGCGTTGGCCTCCGCGCGCCAAACCGCTCGTCGGCGCAGTAGCGTCTTGCCGGACCGCCGCAGCTTGCCGGTGCGATCTGCCAGGGGCGCGGCCGCAGCGGCCGCCCAGATTGCCCCAATGGCGTCGGCCGCTCACTTCAATGTGGTGGCGGTCACGGGCGGGTAGCTGGTGGCATCGATGGCCGAGCCCGGTGTGTCGGTGGCCGGCTTCGAGATGAACATCGGATCGACGCCCGGGGCGAGCGGCCGGAGTGCGAGCAGGCGGGTCTCGGCGCGCCCCTGGGTGCGGGGGCGGAAGAGGGCGTCGCCGACCGAGGCTCCCGGATCGCCAGCAGGGCCGACGATGAGGAGGCCATCGGCGGGGACCGTCACCTCGCACCGCAGTGGATCGAGGACCCGTTTCCGTTGGCTCGTCTCGACCCGGAACACGCCATCCTCCCCGACGAATGACCGCTCCATCGGGCCGTGGCGGATCACCGGTACGAGATCGACGCGGACACGACCATCCGCCGCGGGCCAGGCCTTGAGCGTGAAGTGGGGGACGGCGTCGGTGTAGTTGCCGCCGCGGAGACCGTCCTCCTCCTGCTCGAGGACGACCAGATTGGGGATCGGCTTCAGCGCCACCAATTCGCTCTCGCGGCCGGGGAGGAGTCGGAGCACGCGGCGCACCACCGGAGGGTTGGCATCGGCGGCGTTGGCCGGTGGCTGAGGGCCCCCTGGCCCGGCGCTGACGGGCGGCTCGAGGGCGGCGAGGATCGGCTCCGGAAGTTGCCCGAGGAGAATCCCGGCCCGGAGTCCGTTGGCGGCGAGTCGACGACGGACCGACTCGTCGATGACCTGCTCGTCGACACGTTTCCACAGCTCATCATGGCCGGCGTGAGCCTGCTCGCAGCGGAGGAAGAACACCTCCAAGGGGAGCGTTTGGGCGACGGGAGGCTTGGCCACGCCGCCGAATTCGCCGCCGGTCGTCGGCATCCGCTCCGGGAGCAGGGCATCGATCATCGGCGCGGAAACGCATCCCGCCGCCGCCAGCAAGGCGACCGGGAGGAGCGACGACAGACCTCTGACGCGGATCGCCATGCGCGCGGCATCGCAGAAAAAGGGAGAGGAATGACAGGGCCCCGGGCCCTGCCGGGGGGCGGAGGGTAGGCCCCGGGGCAGAAAGCGTCAACGCGGCCCCGAGGAAAGTTCCCCGGGGAGCTTTTCCAAAAGCCGCCAAAACCCCCAGCCTGCCAGGGCTGGGCTGATCGGATCCGGCAGCACCCAATCGGCAACCCGCCAATCCCCATCGGAGAGGAACTCTGATTCGGTCAGATGGCGGCCACTGCGACCAAGAACGTCAGCCCCGCGACGAGCCCCACGGCCTCCGTCTTGAAGTCGTCCCGGTACTTCGTCCTCCGTGCACGACAGGGGTAGGTTTTTCTGGCCGTCAGTCGGTCCTCCGAGGGGCCGTATCTTGCTTTCCCCGCAATTCGAATGGAGCGGGCAGCTTCAAGACTTCCTTTGATGCCCTTAAAGTTTCCGGGGGAAGCGGTTGGGGCCGGGATCCATCCTAGGAAGCCAGCCGTGGCCTCGGCGGCAGGCCTGACGCAAGATTTCCAAAGCGGGGCAGCGTGACCCCCTTGTATTTTCTGTACCGCGGGAAATGCGGGCTCGTGGTTGGGGCTGATTCCGTCACGCAAGCGCACGGCTTTGTCAGTCTTGTCAAGCCCCAACGAGCCAATTCTACCCGACGTCACATCTCGTCCCGAGCTTCGGCTTGAGGCGATCCGGAATCGTGATCAACGCTCTTGACGGACTTCGTCTCCTGGATTCAGGTCAGACCGGCAGAATCGGTGAGTTCGCCGTTGGCTTCGGCGAGCCGCGTGAGCGCCGTCGCGCGATGGGACGAACCGATCAGGAGAGCCACGAGTCCGCAGCGTTGGCTCGTCCTTCGATCGCATATCGCTGGCAGCAATCCTTTGGAGTCCCTCAGCGTTTCCACGCGCAGATGGTCCATCCCAGTGACCTCGACCAAATACCCGGTAGCTTTTCCGAGCCACTCAAGATCGGAGACCAAGTCAACAACTGCATCAAGGCTCGAGACAGCGTATGGGAACTGAAACGCGTCTCCCAGCCGATCACAGAGCTCGTGACGACCGTCGACTCCTGTCTGGTCAGCGTGAACGACGCGATACTTCTCTCTCCTGAGGACCGACTCCAGCTGAGCTGCTTCGGACCGATCCACCCCCGCAAGGATTGCCACATCTGGTTGGGAATGAGTGTTTATGACCGGATTTGCGCCAGTGGGTGACGGAAAACCAATGATAGGCTGAATCAAAGGCGTAGCCGAACAAAACCACAATGGGCCACAGCGGCACGTACTCGAACCACCGCACCGCGAGCCGCTCGGACCCCGGACGGTTCTTGCCGCAGTACAAGCAGATCGCCCAGCTATTGGCTCAGAGCTCACTCTGGACCTCGTTGCAGGGGGCCGCGCCGTCCCTCTCGCCCAACGTCGCCGGGATGAAGACGCACGTTGTGTTCGGTTCGAAACGAGGGAGAATGCTTATGATTCGCAACATGCGGTTGCTTCGGGAAAGGGGCTTATTTTGAGCTACCGCAACATCAGCGCCAACTATCGCAGGATGCTCCTTTCTCCTTTGGTCAGCCCAAAGTTCACTGCCCTTAGTCAGCGAACGCAACCGAATGCTCGCTTTTTTGGTTCGGGAGGGAAACCCCGAAGCGCCGGCTTGGATAGGGACTCGTTGCGCCGGAACGGATGCCGATCCATCCGACCCGGAAGGCCGCTGCCGGTAGCCATCAGACCAGCGGTACTCTCTTGACGCCCGTCGCAGGACCGCTCTCAAACCCTTTTTCAGTCGGGGAATCTGCCGAGGAGCCGCCTTCTAGGGCTGCCGACTAACAGCTGTTTTTCACCTTTGGTAGACTTCGAAAAGCGATCGGCGAGCGCGGGGGTGCGGCAATCATCAGAGACCAAAAGAGATGACGATCCTACGCGGCTACTTGAAAATTGAAGTAGCCGTGATTCTTTGCTTTATGCCGAATACCGTCCGAGCCTGGGCCAAGAACGAAAAGCTACCGGTGCATCGAAACCCGGCAAACGATTATCGATTGATCCGGCGAGCGGATTTGGAATCCTTTCTTTTGAAGATTACGAGATCGCAACGAACGAAAACAGAAAGCATCAAAATTGTGAGCACCCTCCCCTGCCAACCTGATGGCCGAAAGCACTTGTTTGATCGCCGCAGTGGGCTCCGCACGGGTGACGCCCGCAAATCGAACTGATCAGGAAAGCCAAGATCGAATGACTGCGTTTTCGAAACCTTCAATTAAGCCTGGCAGCTTAATAAGCGGGCCAACGCTTCCCGAACACATCGAGGTGCTTGCCGTCGTGCCTATGGGGCAATCGCTCAAGGTGATTGGTCGCGGCCTGAAAACTGGTCGGACTTACGATCCCGTTCTTAGTATTTCCCAAATCGCACAACTCACCATCTCCGCAGAACGTGAACCGTTCGATGGAAATGCCCGCTTGTTCCGGTTGGGTGTCGAAGCCCAGCGACTGGGACTTGCATATGAATACGATCCGTTCTTCTCGCTGTCGATTGCCCGCGTTGATCCGCTGCCACACCAACTCGAAGCAGTCTACGGGTACTTTCTCAAGCTGCCACGCATCCGCTTTCTATTGGCCGATGACCCTGGAGCGGGCAAGACCATCATGGCTGGGTTGCTGCTCAAGGAACTCAAAGCCCGTGGATTGGTGCGCCGCGTGCTGATCGTCACACCCGCGAACCTGACGTTTCAGTGGCAACGCGAACTCTCTGATAAGTTCCGCGAAAAATTCGATGTCATTCGCGGTGATGTCCTCCGCGCCAACTATGGGCAAAACCCATGGCAGGAACGCGATCAGGTCATCACGTCGGTCTCTTGGGTATCCATCGTCGAGGACGCGCGGGAAAGTCTGCTGCGTTCGCGGTGGGATCTCATCA
>SIAG01000104.1 GCA_009691925.1 Planctomycetaceae bacterium | reverse complement strand
CCTCCCGAAACACATAGACGATGCCAATCGGCGACGACGAAATGCGGAAGACAAAGGGAGAGACTAGGAATAAAAAAAGAAGAGACTTGCGGTGGAGAAGCAGACAATGGCCACCTGTGGCGCGTGCTCCCCGGCGCTCATTACGCCCGCTCCCACACCATCGAGCCCCATCCCTGGATCCCCGAACCACTCGGCCCCCACGCCGACCACGACCATTTCGATTCCAGCCAGCACTGGACCGAGTCGCGCGACGGCCGAGCCGATGCCCACGGCGGCGGCCATGCCCACACCGGGTGCGTCATCGTGCCCGACGAGCCAGGCTGGCCAGAGGCGCTCCGCGGCCGGCTGCTGACGCTGAATCTTCACGGCCGGCGGATCAATGTCGACCGGCTCGACGCCGAGCCGACCGGTATTGTCGGGCGACACGAGCCCGATCTGGCCCGGTTTGGCGATCCCTTCTTCCGCGGCACCGATCTCCTGGATCTCCCGGGGCATTCCCTGGCGATCCTCGACTGGAGCGACACGGGCGAATGCCACGAGGGGACGGGGGTCCACCGCACGAGCGGCCGGATCTACACGTTTGGTTTCGGCGGGGCCGATGCCCCGGCCCCTCCCATCGTGCCCGGCACCGATCTGGAAGCCCTCGACACCGCGGCCCTCGTCCGACTCCTCTCGACCGATCGCTGGCATGCCCGGATGGCGCTGCGACTCCTCGCCGATCGGCACGCCGCCGGTGATTCGCAGGGCGTGCTCGCCCGCATCGTGCCAGTGCTCGACGAGCTCCTCGCGCACAGCGACACTCCCTCCCTGCGGCTCCGTGGCCTGTGGGGACTGTGGGGACTTCAGCGGATCGACGAGCCTCGACTCTCGTTGCTTCTCGACGACCCCACGCCGGCGGTCCGCGCCGAGGCCCTCCGCCTCCTCGCAGATCCCTGGCCGATCGACACCGTCCTCGGGCATCGGCCCGTGGTCGAACCGGGCGTGCGCGGATTCACCCTTGATGCCCTCGAGCGCCTCGCGCTGACGGAGACCGATCCGGAGGTCCGGCTGGCGCTGGCCTGCCTTCTTTCGCGGCTTCCGCCGATCCACAGGGCGCGGATCGCGGCAGCGCTTGTCGCGAAGACGGAGCCGGAGAGCGTGGCCGCGACACCCGTCGGCCTCGACTTTGGCCCCCCTGACACGGCTCCGCGGGCACTGGGGGCCGATCACCATGATCTCGGTGCGATGCTTTGGGTCGGCCTCCTCCCGGCATTCGTCGCCGATCCAGACGGCGTGATCGGTGTCTGGCGGGCGGCCGGCGTCCCCGCGGCCGCCGAATCCCGCTGGCCCGCTCTGCGGCGCTCCATCGCCCGGCGGGTGA
Organism: Planctomycetaceae bacterium; assembly: GCA_009691925.1. Taxonomy (GTDB): domain Bacteria; phylum Planctomycetota; class Planctomycetia; order Pirellulales; family UBA1268; genus QWOP01. The sequence goes on along the minus strand of SIAG01000104.1, from coordinate 9,522 downwards.
CCGGCGGCGATGCCGCGGCCGCCCGGCCCCTCCTCCTCGCCGCCGCGGCCGCCGAGGGGCCCGCCGGTTTCGACGACTGCCTCGCCGGCCTCGTCGCCGGGTGGCGGGGCCGACGTGGCGTCGAGGCCCCGGACGGTTGGGAGGGTTTCCGGCAGGCCCTCGCTGCCGCGGCCGACGATGAGGATCGGCTCGACGACGCCGCCCGGCTCGACGCCCTTTTCGGCACTCCGCGCGGCGGAGCGCACCTCGAGTCGATCGCGCGGGATTCCACGCTCTTCGCGGCGCGCCGGGCCGCCGCGCTCGACGCCCTCATCGACGTCCGGGCCGCGGCGGCGGCGGCCACCGCCCGTGACCTGCTCGCCGAACCCGACCTAGCCGCCACGGCGATCCGCGGCCTGCTCGCGGCCGGCACGCCGGAGGATGCCGGGCGGCTGCTGGAGTGCGCTCACGATTGCGCCGCTCCCGTCCGCGACGCAGCCGTATCGGCCCTCGCCTCCCGCGCTCCCTGGGCCACACGCCTGATCGATGCCATTGAGCAGGGGATCCTCCCGCGCACCCTCCTCACCCCACTGGTGGCAAGGCAGCTTGCCGGACTCGGTGACAAGTCACTGGGGACCCGCCTCGGGCCGCTCGTCGCCGGCCGGCCGGTCTCCCCGGACGCCCCCCAGCACGACGCACCGGCCGACATCGACGCCTGGCGCCAACGCCTCGGCCCCGATCGACTGGCGACAGCCGACCCGGCCGCCGGTCGGGAGGTTTGGGGGCGGCAATGTGCCGCCTGCCACCGGATGCACGGCGAGGGGGGCGCCCTCGGCCCCGATCTGACCGGCTCGGGGCGACGCGATCTCGACTACCTCCTCGCCAACATCGTCACCCCGAGCGCCACGGTCTCCCCTGACTACCGGATGAAGCAGGTGGTCCTCGCCGACGGCCGCGTCCTCTCGGGCATCATCCCCCGCCGGACTGCCGAGACGCTCCTCCTTCGGACACCGACCGGTGAGGAGACGGTTGCCCTGGACGACGTCGAGACGGTGATCGACGGCGGCGTGTCGCTGATGCCGGAGGGGATCCTCGATCGGCTCGATGAAACCGAGGCCCGCGACCTGATCCGATTCCTGATGGAGCCCTGAGCCGAGGTCTCATCCCGGCTCACCAGCCGAGCGTTGCCGGATCGGCGACCGAATCGCTGCGGTCGAGATCCAAGCCTCCTCCGCGCGCCAGTCAGTCGGGCACGTCGACCGTGAACAGCTGATTGAACTCCCCGGCGGAACTCTCGACCCGACGCACGTAGGCCACGCGGCGGCCGGCGGGGGAGAAGACGCACGCCTCCGGGAGCGGCGCCGGCTCGTCCTTTTGCGGCGTGAGCCGCACGACCTCGCCGTCCCGCGCGTCGACGAGGCACACGCTCCCGTCGATGACACACGCCAGCCGATCCCCGGCAGGGCTCCAGCTGAAGGCGCTGGCGATGCTCGTTTGCTGCCGGGTTACCTGCCGCGCTTCCCCGCCGCGCGGGCTGACTGTGAACAGCTGCACGACGCCGACCTCGTCGCGGGCGAGATACGCGATTTTTTCCCCGTCTGGGGTCGACCGCGGCCAGTGTCGTGGCCCCTGGAGCCCGGGATGAACGCGCCCGGCGGTGAACGTGAGCCGGCGTTGGACGACCCCCGCCGGAGGACGCGGCCGCGTGGTCGGCGTGCCGGCGAGCGGGCCGCTGCCGGGGGTGTCGAATCCGCCGGTCGGCGCGTCGCCGTCCGGAAGGTCGACGACGAACACCTCGCTGATCGCTCCACCAGCCGGCGTGACGACCGTTCCCTGGAAGGCGAGGGCCAGCCGCTGCTGGCTCCCGTCGGGGCGGCGGTAACCGGCGCTGCCGATCCAGGCCTCCTCGCAGGCCCGGCTGATCGCGTTGCTGCCGGCGGGGGGTTGGTCGTCGAGGTCGGTGACGAGGACGCTCCAGGCACCGCCGTCGTGGTTGCGGGGATGGGAGTGCGGCACGCTCACCTGCCGATCACCGGCGCTCACCCCCACCGCGCGGAGGTTGCGCTCGTGCCCTTCGGCGCCCGCCGCCGCATCGAGGATGGCATCTTCGTAGGTGAAGCTCACCATTCGGCCATCAGGAGAGAATTGGTGGACATGAGTGCCACCGCGCAGCGCGCCAGGGGTATAGGGAGAGACGAGATCGCGGGCGTCGAGGGGCTCGACGGTGCCGCGAGCGCCGCAGCGGAGGATGACCCCGCGGCGGCGGGCGGGGCCGTACGACCAGTCAGCCGTGGGACGCTCGGGGCCAAGGATGAACACCACCCGGTCGTCGACCGGACTGGCGGTGACGACTCCACAGCAGGCACCGTCGCGCGACTCGTAGAGCACCTCGACCCGACCGGTCGCCACCTCGACCCGCTCGATCCTCGTGCCGTCGAACATCGCACCGGCGGGATCCGAGCGAATGTCGTAGCAGATCCATGCCCCGTCGGGGGTCCAGACCCCGGCGTGGGTGAGGAGATGGCCGTGGGGGGCGGTGGTGATCTGGCGTTGGTTCATCGGTGGAGCAGGGGGGAACGTCCGGTGCGGAGTGAAACGAACGTGCCGGAAAGTGGGGCGGCGGGGAAATCGACTCAAATCTCTCCCGGTGGTCTGACGAAAACATTCTCGTCGCCGGATCAGTCCGGCGGCCGCCACCAGGGGGACCGCCCAAGGCCACCCCGGTGACACCGAACTTCGAACACTCGGTCGCCGCGTTCCGTCGGAGGTTCCAAACCCAAAGCGTTGATCCGGATTCCCAGAAAAGTCCGGGGTTCGCCCCAGACCCAATCCGCATCATTCTCGCAGCGATCTACCCCGCTCGCAGGCGGCGACCTGTTCGATCCACGAGGGCCGTGGTGGCGAAAGCCACCACGGCCTTTCTCGTTTTTCAAGCCTCCCGGAGCGGGTTGAAAGGGGGGAGCGGCGAGGGTTTGCGACCGCCCCGATCCCGCCGGTAGCATACGCGCTGTCGTCGGTCGACCAGGGAGGGGAGCCGGCGAACGCTTTCGGGACCGTTGGTCCGCCCTGCCCCACAGCCGCGCCGCACAAGGCCGTGGCACTCCGGGCCGAGGGGCCACGGTCTTTGCCCCGGACCTTCTGTTTCCTCCCCCGCACGAACGAGGTGTTCCTTGCGACGATTCCTCCATGGCCTGCTCGTGGGCGTGCTCACGCTCTGGATCCCGATCGACTCCGCCGTGGCAGGCTGGTGGCACCACCACCGTCATGCGAGCCGCTTGGCCTGGGGCCCGGCTTTCGCGCCGCCGTGCAGCGCCGGGGTGCCGTTCCCAGGCTGGGCCGGTGCCATCGTCATCGACGACCGTCCGCTCGGCGCGCCTGCGCCGTTTGCCGTCGTCACCGCGCCTCCCGCCGAGGTGGTCCTCGACGGATGGATCACGACCGGCCCGGTCGAAGGGTGTATCGTCGAAGAGGGGAACTTTTTCAACGAGGGGACGCTGGTCGCAGATGGCTCATTCGTCGGAGGGGATTGTCTGTGTGATCCCTGCCAGGGCGCCACGATCGCTGACAGCGGCACGGTCTCCGAGGGGACCGTAATCGGCACCGACACACCCAGCGCGCTCGACGGAGGGATCACATTGCCGACGCCGGTCGTGGAGGGCCACAGCGGCGACGCCAGGATCGTCACAACGCAACAGCCCGTCGAAGCCCCCGTGCCGATCACGCGCGACGAGGAGGGGCTGGAGCCGGAAAGCCAGACGCTCCTCGAACTCCCGGGCACCGCGGCGGCGACCACCTCCAGCGACCCCGCCGCCGCCACCCAGCCGGCACCGGCCGAGGCGCCGGCCGCGTCGGTCCTCGAACCATGGGAACCGCAGACCGTGCAGGGGGACGCCACCGCCGAAACGGCGACCGACGAGCCCGTGGCCGAGACGATGGAAGAGGCCGAAGCCTTCGAGCGCCCCGGAATGCCGGCCGACGAGGCGATGGAAGACGAGGAAATGGAGGAAGAATCGCCGCAGGACGAGGCTCACGAGGCGCCTTCCCAGCCGCAGCGTCGCAACGTGTTCGACGAAGCCCCATCCGACTCACCGGAGGCGTTCGAGGCTCCGAGGACAATCGGCGACGATGCTCTTCCCCCGGGCGATGCCTTCGACGCGCCAGACGATGGCTTCGAGGCACCCGAAGAAGCGATGGAAGAGCCGGGCAGCGACGATGACTTCGGCATCCCCGAAGAGCCGTCGATGGACGATGCCCCGGCCGACGAGATGGAGGGGGACGGCTTCGAACCGGCCACCGACGAGCCGATGGATGAGGCGCCCGCCGACGAAGGGGCTGCGGATGCGGAACCGGGAGCGGATGAGGTGCCGGTCGAAAAGGATCCGTTCGATTCCAATGTCCTGCACACCCCCGGCCAGCCCTCACGAGCGTGGCGCGACGACAGCGGCCGCCACGGCACCGTTGGGCGGCTCGTCGAGGTCCATGCCGACCGGGTACGGATTCTGAAAGCGAGCGGTCGGCACACGACGGTGCCGATGTCACGCCTCTCCCGCGCCGATCGGGGCCATGTCGCCGGCGTCGCCCTGGCCCTGAGCCGTCCCGCGGCCCGACCGGGTGAAACGGCCGGTCTCTGATCCCACCCGTCCAGCGGGCAGTCTCGAGCCTGAATCAGCACGCCGACCGTGCCCACTGCGGGGGCACGGTCGGTCGCTTTGCGGCTTCAGTCAGGCTCACTTCTCGTCGAGGATGGCCACGGTCTCGAAGGCCTTCCCCTCGAGCATCTCCAGCGAAGCACCGCCACCGGTCGACACGTGGCTGACACGGTCGGCGTAGCCCATCTGCTCGACGGCCGCGGCCGAATCACCGCCACCGATGATTGTCACACCGCCGGCCGTCGTGGCATCGGCCACGGCATCGGCGACCGCCTTGGTGCCGGCGTCGAACGGGGGCATTTCAAAAACCCCCATCGGACCGTTCCAGACCACCGTGCCGGCGGTGCGGATGATGCGTGCATAAGCGGCCGCCGTCGCCGGACCGATATCGAGCCCTTCGAAGCCGTCGGGGATCTCCCCCGCCTTCACCACCTTCTTGTTGGCGGAAGCGGAGAAGTCGTCGGCACAGTGCGTGTCGAGCGGTAGCACGAGCTTCGCGCCGCCGCTGGCGAGGAGCTGCTTGGCGAGCTCGACCTTGTCGGGCTCAACGAGCGACTTGCCCGTCTTCCCCCCCTGGGCCAGTGAGAAAGTATAGGCCATGGCGCCGCCGATGAGGACATGATCACAGATGGCCAGGAGGTTCTGGATCACCTCGATCTTGTCCGACACCTTCTTGCCGCCGATGATCGCCACGAACGGACGCTTCGGGCTGCCGATGGCTTCGGAGAGATACTGGATCTCCTTCTCGACGAGGAACCCGACGACGGCCGGCTTCCCCGACCGCTTCATCGCCACCGGCACCGCGTGCATGCTCGCCTCGGTGCGATGGCAGGTGCCGAAGGCATCGTTGACATAGCCGTCGGCCAGCGCCGCGAGCCCGTCGACGTAGGCGGCGTCGTCGCCTTTCTTCTCTCCCTTGTTGAAGCGGACGTTCTCGAGCACGAGGACGCCGCCGGCGGGGAGGGCGGCGAGCTTGGCGTGGCTGTCCGGCCCGCCGGTGTCGGCCGCCAGAGCGACCGGGTGCCCGAGGAGCTCGCCGAGTCGCTTGGCCACAGGGGCCAGCGAGAAGGCCGGCTCCGTCCCCTTCCCGGCGGGGCGGCCCAAATGCGACATCAGCACCGCCCGTCCGCCACGATCGAGGATCGAGCGAATCGTTGGCAGGGCCATCCGGATCCGGCGGTCGTCGGTGATCGCGCCGGCATCGTCCTGCGGGACGTTGAAATCGACGCGCACCAGGAGCGTCTTGCCCCGGGGGTCGATGTCGGCGACGGTCTTCTTCGGCATGGGGGCGATCCTCGTGGTAAGGGGGGTGTTCGGCCCGGGGGCGGACACCGCCCACCGGTCCCGCGAATCTACGCCCCCGCCGCCCAACGGCAAGGCCGGGGGCATCCCGGCAGCGTGGCCCCCCGGCTGAACACGGGCTGTCGGGCGGCTATATTCAGTGGTCGTTGCCTGCTCCTTCGTCGCTTTCCCCCTCCGCCAAGGCCATGACCGACCGGGCCCCGCCGCCGTCACTCCGCCGGTGGCTCGACCGGCTCTTCCCGGTGAGCGTGGCGACGATCCTTTGCCTTCTGGCCGTCGCTCCGTGGATGGTGCCGGCGGCGCTTGGCGTGCTCCAGGTCGATGCCACGACGCCGATCGAGTGGGTGCCGGTGTCGTTCGCTCCGCGGGCGGCCTACGAGAAGTTCACCGGCGAGTTCCAAAGTGGCGATGTCGTAATCGCGTCGTGGGACGGCTGCACGCTCGACGCCCCGGCGCTCGACGCCTTCCGCGCCGCGGCCTGTGGCTCGGAAGCTCCCCGCGCTCCGGATGGCGAGCCGTGGTTCGAACCGATCGCCAGCGGTGGCGTGGTGCTGGCCCGGCTCACCGACCCGCCCCTCTCCCTCCCGCGCGAGGAGGCGACGAAACGGCTGCGCGGGGTGCTCATCGGCCCCGACGACCGCACGACCTGCCTGGTGATCCCCTTCACGCGCGCCGGGCTCACCCACCGGCGTGTCGCCGTGGCCTGGATCCGTGACACGCTCCGACGCGTCACGACCCTGCCGGAGGCCGAGCTCCACCTCGCCGGCCCGGTCATCGACAACGTCTCGGTCGACGAGGCGAGCATGGAGAGTTTTTTTTGGTTCGGGGGCCCAGGGGCGGTGGTGATCCTCCTCCTCACCTGGTGGTCGCTGCGCAGCCTGCGTTACGCGTTGCTCGTTTTTCTCGTGTCGCTGACCTGTGTTGGGCTCAACTTCTGGGGGCTCGCCACCTGGGGCGACCGGATGAACCCGATCCTGATCGTCATGCCGGTGCTCGTGCTGACCCTCGGGGTGTCGGGGGGGATCCACCTCACCAACTACCTCGTCGACGCGCTCGCCGACGGGGGGCTCGACGGGGTCGCCTGGCGCGCGATCCGACTCGGCTGGCTCCCCTGCTCGCTCTCCGCGGGCACCACGGCGGTGGGGCTGTTGTCGCTGGTCGTCAGCGAGCTCGAGCCGATCCGCGTGTTTGGGTTCCACGCGGCGATTGGCGTCATGCTCACCCTCGCGATGCTGTTTCTTATCGTCCCCGGTTTCTTCGAGCGCTGGCCGATCGGCCCGCCGAGTGGCGCTGCCCAACGGACGATGGCGACAGAGGACGCCTACGCCAGATTTATGGTCCGCCACGCCGGCAGCATCGTCTGGATCGGCATGATCGCGATGGGGGTGGCGGCGGTGGGGATCCCGCGGATCCGCGCGTCGGTGAGCATCGAGACGCTGTTCACCCCCGCCAGCCGGGTGATCCGCGACTACGCCTGGCTCGAGGAGGCGATCGGACCGCTGGTGCCGGTCGAGGTCGTGCTCCGGTTCCCGGACGATTCGCCCATCCGGCCGGCGGAGAGGCTCGATATCGTCCGCCAGGTGGGGGAGGCACTCTCGGGCATGCCGGGCGTCAGCGGCGTCCTCTCGGCGGCCACGTTCCTCCCCGATCTCGACGTCGGCTCAGGGCTCCGCGGCCAGGTGACCCGATCGATCGCCGCCCGGAAGCTCCAGCAGAGTCTCTCCGGTCTCAACGACATGCGGATCGTGCGGAATGTCGATGGCGAGCAGCTGTGGCGGGTGACGGCCCGGACCTCGGCGCTAGCTGGCATCGACTTCGGCGACTTCCTCAGGCTTGTCCGCGCGCGAATCGAACCGGTAGTGACCGCCCATGGCGGCCAGACGCGCGGCGTCATCGCCGACTACACCGGCGCCATGCCGCTCATCAACGCCATCCAGAAAACGCTCCTCTCCGACCTGTTCTCGAGCTTCGTCTCCGCCTTCGTCGTCATCACCCTGATGATGATCGTCGTGGAGCGCGACGTGGTGGCTGGGATCGTCTCGATGATCCCCAACGTCTTTCCCACGATCCTCATGTTCGGGTTTCTCGGCTGGGCAGGCACGGCCCTCGACATCGGCAGCGTGATGACCGCGTCAATCGCGCTGGGGATGGCGATCGACGGCACGCTCCACTTCCTCACCTTCTTCCGCCGTGGGCTGCGTGCCGCACCGGCCGGCGCCGATGCCGCCGAACGGCGTCACCTGCGCGTGGCTGCCGTCCACGGCGCGTTCCGGCATTCGGGAGCCGCGCTCACCGAAAGCTCGATCGTGTGTGCGTGCGGCATCCTCATGTTCGCCTGGAGTTCGTTTGCCCCGACGAGCCGCTTCGCCTGGCTGCTGGCGATCCTCATCGCCGCGGCCCTCGCCGGTGACCTCGTCCTCCTCCCGGCGCTCCTCGTCGGCCGGTCGGGGCGGTTCTTTCGGGCGCTGGCGCCAGTCGAGGGCAGCCGGGCAGCGACGCCGGAGCCCTGATCGGCACCGCCCGCTCACACACCGCGGGCAAGGCGCTCGACGGCCACGGTGAGCCGATCGATCTCGTCGATCGTGTTGGAAAACGCCAGCGACGGCCGCCTCCAACGGGGCACCTCGAGTGCTGCTGCTACCACCCGCTGTTTGTGTTCAATCCGTTTAGCGACGCGGAACGGGTCATGCTCCGACGTGGCAATCACGCCAGTGCGAAAGACTGGCGTCGAGTGCTGTTGCCAGTGATTGCGAGGTACGACCACTGCCAGATCCCGATGGAATCCGTGCTCACAACGGACTCAACGCACGCCCAATCACCCACACCTCCTGTGTTGAAGGGTGAGCGCCTGGGGGCAGTCCTTTTGGGGGGTGGTCATCTGAGGAACCCCGGCTAACCTTTCCCTCTCGCACTCAAAACAACGGCTGACGTTCCGAACTGAGTCTGCATGAGTGTTTCGCATGTCCAGCATCCGAAGCCTGAACCTAGGTAGAAAAAGCATTCTTGATACACTTTCACAAATCAGAAAGCGTTCGTGAAGCTTCAACCCTCAACAACCCAGCGACAACATGAAATTCAAAAGTCGGTACTTCTTTATTATTGCGGCATTTCTTAGTTTCGTTCTCAGCGTGAGCATTTGGTTCCTTCTTGAGAATGAAAGTCAAGCCATTTTTGTAGGCATTTGGGTGCCCAGCATCCTTTCCCTCGGAAGGTATTTTGATTAATGGACAACTTTGTGCTATTTATCTGCGGGATTTCCATTACTTTAATCAGTGGGATGGGGGTGCTCGTATACATGGTCAACTTGGGATACAAGCAAAATTCAAAAGTCAATTCACCGGAAATCGCCAAAGAAATTGTTGGTGGCAAAAACGGATAAGAGGGCCTTCTAAAGAGCCCGCCTCAAGTTTTTGGGAATCTTTTAATTCAAAGATAAACAATGAGTAACTCTCAGCTTTTAATCTCCGGGGTAATCGTGACATTAATGGTTAGCGTCGGTGTGCTCCTTCGTACATTAGGATATGACGAGAGAGCGGACAGAAAAGCATTTGAAATTGATACCGATCTGGGAGCAATACACAAATACGGAGAA
>SIAG01000103.1 GCA_009691925.1 Planctomycetaceae bacterium | reverse complement strand
ACGCGGCCGATTCATGGGTGGTGGGATCGTTGAGCGGGCTGTCGTGGGGCATCCATCGGCTCCGGAGACGGGGCGTAGCCGGAGTGTAGCGGTCGGTGGAAAGCGCCTTCCATGGCGATTTTTCCGCAGCCAAGCCCAACATTTTCGCTTCAGCGGCCGCTTGAATCGCGAAAGCGAAGCGCGAGGCCGGTGCCGGCGATCCCGACGGCGAACATCCCCACAAGCACCGCCAGGGGAACGGTCGGCCCGCTCCGCCACGTCTCTCGCGCGAAAAACCGCTCAGCCATGTCAACCGGAGGGTGGCCCCGGGGGGTCGTGGCGGCGGGGGCATCGGCCGTCGGGGGAACGAGGGTCGGCATCGCCCCCGCCCGAATGCTCTCGAGCGAGTCGTTCATTCGGGCTCGCTCCGATTCGATCTTCTCCTCCATCTCCCGCAGCTTTCCTTCGAGCCGCTCGCTCGCATCGCGGGTTTTCTTCTCGAGCTCGGCGTCGATCGCCTTCACCCGGCTCTCGACGTCGGCCTTGGCGGCATTCCCCGCCTCCTCGCTCTGGCGCTTGGCCGCGGCTTGGGCTTCCTCCATCTTGGCTTCGATTTCGGTGCGTATCCGCGCGGCGGTTGCCTCCGATTCCTTCTGCGCTTCGGCCTTCGCGGTAGCCGTCTTCGCCTCGACTTCCTGGCGGACCTGGTCGCGCGCCTCGGCGCTCTCCCGGCGGGCCTGCTCCTGCGCCTCCTTGACGCGTAGCTCCATCTCGGTCTTCATCCGTTCCGCCGTCGCCTCGCTCTCCTTCTGGGCGGCGGCCTTCGCTTCGGCCACCTTCGCCTCGATCTCCTCTTTCATTTTGGCGGCCGATTCGGCCGACTTCTTCTCGAACTCGGCCTTCGCCTCGGCGAGCTTCTGCTCCGCCTCGGCACGCATGTCGGCCTGGATCTTCTGGGCCTTCTCCTCGAGCATCTTTTTCGCCTTCTCGAGCTCCTGCTTCGCCTGATTGGCTGCTTCCTCGAGCTTCTCGACGATCTTGCGGCGGCCGGGAAGGATGAAGGGATGGCCTCCGCCATTGCCGGCCAGACGGAAAGCATTTGGCCACTCCGGCCCGGTGGTGGAGTCGGGGAAAGGCATCGTCACTTCGGGGACGGGGGGCGGAGATTCGATCGGGGAGGCCTCGGGTGGCTCCGGGTCGAGCTCGTCGACAGCAGCCGGTGACGGCTCGGGGCGCGGTGCCGGTGGCCCGCCCCCGAGGCGGATCCGTGGGCGGAGCATCGCCTCCGGCACGACGAGCCCCTCGAAGGCCCAGCGCGACGGCATCGCCGCGGCGAGTGGTTGGGTGAGCGCGGGGAGATCGGCGAGGGGGACGAGGATCCCTCCCAGGACGATCATCGGCAGGAGGAGGACGGGGAGGATTCCGGAGGCGGCCTCGGTCGTCCGCAGCGTCGCCGAGATCAGCAATCCGAGCGCTCCTCCGGCTAGGGCTGCGGCGTAGAGCATCGTGAACACCCACAGCCACGGGCTATCGATCCGGCAGGCCGGAGCGACGATGGCCAGAAGGAGGAGGCATTGGATCGCCGCGATCCCGAGGAGGACCGTCATCTTCGAGGCGACATAGGCCCCGATCGACAGCCCCACCATCCGTTCGCGGCGATAGATCGGCCACTCGGTGACGATCTCGCGCGCCATGCTCGAACAGCCGAACCAGATCGCAGCCAGGGCGGTCACGAACAGCGTAGTGGCCATGTTGACGCCGATCTTCGGCCAGGTTTCGGGGGTCGGGGTGCTGCGCACGACCTTCGAGAACACTGCCGCGATCAGCAGCCCGACGATCGGGGCCTGCGCGAAGAGGACGGCCGTCCCCCAGCCGTCGGCAACCTTGACGGCGATCATCCGCTTGACGAGCGTGAGCCATTGGGTGAACGGGGCGGTGCTGCGAGGCAGGCGTCGCGAGCGCGGCGGGAAGGCCCCGGCATGCGCGGAGGCGCGCCTGTCGACCCAGATCGACTTCGCCACCGACGATTCCCACTGCCGCACCCACTCGGCCACCGGCCGCTTGGAGAGGCCGCGAAGGAGCCCGTCGACGCTCGTCGGCGGCGCGGATCCCGAAAGCTGGGGCTCAAAGAAGGTGATCGAGTCGGGGAAGGCGCGGCCAAACCACGCCAGCCTTCCCACCTGCTTCGTCGACTCGTCGCGGGCGATGACGGCCACGGCATCGAATTTCTCGAACGCCTCGAGGCTCGGCTGGTGGATCGTGACGAGGATCGTCTTGCCGGCGTCGGCGAGCTTCCGCAACAGCTCAATCACCGACAGGGCATCGACGCTCGACAAGCCCGACGTCGGCTCGTCGAGGACGAGGATCGGAGGATCCGTCAGCAGCTCCATGGCGAGATTGACGCGCTTCCGCTGGCCGCCACTGACGCCCCGTTTCCGCTGGTCGCCGACGCGCGTCTGCTCGGTGCCATCGAGGCCGAGCTGGTGGATCACCGCGTGGATCCGGGTCTCGATCTCGGTGTTGGTGGTGTCGCGGGGGAGCCGGAGGCGGGCCGCGTACCACAGCGCCTGCCAGACGGTGAGATCGGCATGGAGGATGTCGTCCTGCGGCACATATCCGATCCGTCCGCGGAAGAGATCGTAGTGGTCGTGGAGATCGAGCCCGCCGATGGCGAGCCGGCCGGCGGCGGGGACGGTCTGGCCGTTGAGCACCGACAGGAGCGTGCTCTTCCCGGCGCCGCTGGGCCCCATGATCGCCACCATCTCGCCGGGCTGGACGACGAGCGAGACCCCCTCGAGGAGCGTGCGGCCCGAGGCGGCGACGGCGACACCGTCAGCCTCGATGATGTCGCGGTCTCCCCCGGCGAGCGGCTCGAGGGCTCGGGCATCGGGGGCGAGCCGGTAGCGTTGGTCGGCGATCTGCACGATCGTCCCGGGGGAGATCTCGACGGCCCGCTCGATCCGCCGTCCGTCGACGAACGTGCCGTGGGTGCTCCCCAGATCGCGGACGAAGACCCTTCCGCGCTCGACGCTCACTGAGGCGTGGAGCGCCGAGGCGATCGGCCGGTCGAGCGAGACATCGGCCGAGGCCCCGCGGCCAAACGTCACCAGCGCCGCATCGTCCAGCTCGATCGTCCCTTCCCAAAAGGCTGCGGCGGTTGTTCGGGTGAGGAGATCCTCCAGCGCCGTGGCCGGGAGGCGGGCATCGCCGAGCGTGATCGTGTCGCCGACGTCGATCCGCTCCCGTTCCACGCGCCGCGGCGGCACGCCGACAAAGGTCCCGTTGCGGCTCCCCAAGTCCTCGAGCCACAGCTCTCCTGCATCGACGACCACCCGGGCATGGCGGGCGGAAACACTCGGAGCCTTGACGACGAGATCATTTCCCGGCGCACGGCCGAGGAGGATGATCCGCCGCGGCAGAGCAGAGGAGGCGGATGGCGGAGGGCTGGTGGGCATGGGGGGCATGGGGGGGCGTCACGGGATCGGATCGAAGAGGGGAGCCGGAGCGCCGGGCGCTCGCATTTCAAGGCTAGTTCGTCCCTGCAGGCGGTGCAAAAAAGGAGCCTGTCGCGCTGGTCCCAGAGGAGCGATTTCCGGTAGAGTTGCGGTTTTTCCGTCACGATCCCGGCAATCGATCCTCCCGACCGTCCGCGAGCCAAGCGCCCCGATGCACGAACTCCCCAAGCACTACGACCACGCCTCTGCCCAGGCCCGCTGTCGGGCCCTGTGGGATTCCGCCCGACTGTGGCATGCCGAGCCGGCCGGGCCGGGGGATCGTCGCCCCGTGTTTTCGATCGTCATCCCCCCGCCGAACGTCACCGGCGCCCTCCACCTCGGCCATGCCCTCAACAATACGCTCCAGGACATCCTCGTCCGGACGCGGCGGATGCAGGGCTATCTGACCCTCTGGATGCCCGGCACCGATCATGCCGGGATTGCCACGCAGGCCGTCGTCGAGCGCCGGCTCCTCGAAGAAGAGAAGCTCTCCCGCCACGACCTCGGCCGGGCGAAGCTCGTGGAGCGGATCTGGGCCTGGAAAGAGCAGTACGAGAAGCGGATTCTCGGGCAGCTCCGCGACATGGGGGCCAGCTGCGACTGGGATCGCGTCCGGTTCACGCTTGACGACCAGTGCGCTCTCGCTGTGCGGACGGCGTTTCTCAAGCTCTTCCGCGAGAAACTCGTGCGCCGCGGCAAGCGGCTGGTGAACTGGGACACCTTCCTCCAGACCGCCGTCAGCGACGACGAGGTCTTCCACGAGGAGGTGAAGGGGCACTTCTGGCACATCCGCTACGACGTGGTCGATCCGTTGCCCGGCGAGCCCGCAAGCGTGACGGTCGCCACGACGCGCCCCGAGACCCTCCTCGGCGACACCGCCGTGGCCGTTCATCCCGACCCGGCCGCCGCTCTCGACGCGGCCGAGAAGGGGCTGCGGACGAAGCGCGCGGAAGCGGCCGCGAAGGACCAGCCTGGCATCGATCGCGACCTCGAGGCCCTGGCCGCCCGCCGCGTCGAGCTCCTGCCGCGACTGGTGAAGCTCGCGGCGATGGCCCACGCCGGCCGCCGGGTCCGGCTGCCGCTGCTGGGCCGCGAGGTGCCGCTGGTGGCCGATGAATGGGCCAAGCCGGAGCTGGGTTCGGGCTGTGTGAAGATTACCCCGGCCCACGACGTCAACGACTACGAAGTCGGCAAGCGTCGCCATCTGCCGATGATCAATATCCTTCTTCCTGAAGGCCGCCTGAATGCCGAGGCGGGCCCGTATGCGGGGCTGACAATCCCCAAGGCCCGCACGAAGGTCGTGGCCGATCTCGAGGCCGCCGGGCAACTTGAGCTGGTCGAGGATCGGCTCATCGAGCTGGCCCATTCCGACCGCTCGAAGACGCCGATCGAGCCGTATCTGGCCGATCAATGGTTCATCCGCATGGACGAGCTTGCCGAGCCGGCGCTCGAGGCCGTTCGCAGTGGCACGCTCAAGATCGTCCCTGAGCGCTACGCGAAGAGCTATCTCGATTGGCTCTCGGAGAAGCGCGATTGGCCGGTGAGCCGGCAGCTGTGGTGGGGCCACCGGATCCCGATCTGGCACGTCAGCGGCGTCCGCGAAGCGGCGCTTGCCACCGCGTTTGCCGGGGCTGCGAGCGTCGCCTGGCAGCCCGATGAAACGGCCCGCGACGACGACGGCCGCGGCGGCTGGTTCGTCTGCACCTCGGATGAGACACTCGGTGTCGACACGATCGACGGCCAGCCGATCGTCCAGGATCCCGACGTCCTCGATACCTGGTTCTCTTCGGCGCTGTGGCCCCATTCAACGCTCGGCTGGCCGGAGCAGACGCCCGATCTGGCCACCTTCTATCCCGGCTCGGCGCTGCTGACCAGCCGCGACATCATCACGCTGTGGGTGGCGCGGATGGTGATCATGGGGGTTTTTGACACTGGCGAGTTGCCCTTCCGCGAGGTCTACATCCACCCCAAGATCCTCGATCGCTACGGCGAGACGATGAGCAAGAGCAAGGGGAACGGCGTCGATCCGCTCGACGTCATCGAAGCCCTCGGCGCCGATGCCCTCCGCTTCGGGATGACGACGCTCGCCACCGAGACGCAGGACGTGCGGATGCCGGTGGAGTTTCAGTGCCCGGCGTGCGAGGCGCGGATCGAGCAGACGGTGCAAAATCGGATCCAGCCGCGGATCGAGTGCCCGAAATGTAAAAAACCCTTCAAGACGCAGTGGGCCCAGACCGAGGCCGATCTCGCCCTCCCCCGCGGCCCGGCGCTCTCAGAGCGCTTCGAGGCAGGGCGCAACTTTTCCAACAAGCTCTGGAACGCCACCCGATTCGTGCTCATGAATGTCGAGGATTTCCAGGCCCACGATCTCGCAAGCGCCAGCTTCGAAGCCCTCGAGGATCGCTGGCTCGCCAGTCGGCTGGCGAGTGTGACCGCCGAGGTGAATCACTGCACCGACGAATATCGCTTTGCCGACGCCGCGCGGGCGCTCTATGCCTTCACGTGGGACGAGTTCTGCAGCGCCTATCTCGAGCTCTGCAAGTCGCGCTTGAGTGATCCGGCCACGCGCGATCAGGCGCGGTCGATGCTCCTTTTGGCGCTCGACACGATCCTGCGGCTCCTCCATCCGATCATGCCGTTTCTCACCGAAGAGATCTGGCAGCATCTGGGGGAAGTGGCGCCGAACCGTCGCCTCCCGTGGGATCGGGGGGAGGCGCCGGCCGCCTCGATCATGGTGGCCCGGTGGCCCGAGCCGCCGCTGGCCTGGGTCGATCGGCACACCGAGGAGCAGTTTGGCACCTTCCTCGCTGTCGTCGGGGCAATCCGCGAGATCCGTTCGCGGCAGAACGTCCCTCCGAAGACGAAGCTTACGGTGCAGATCCGGGCTCCCCGCTCCACCGCCGAGCTCCTCGCCCCGATGCGCGGGTCGATCGAGTCGATGGCCGGGGCGAGCCTGGGCGTCGTCGGCCCGGATGCCGCCGGGGCCCCCGGCGCGGCCACCGCGGCGGCCGCCGGCTGTGATCTGTTTGTTGATCTTGCCGACCTCATCGACGTCGGCGCGGAGATCGCCAGGCTCAAGAAAGACCATGAAAAACTCGTCGGCATGATCGCCGCCAAACGGGCGAAGCTCGGCGATGAGAAGTTCGCCGCCCGGGCTCCGGCCAACGTCATTCAGAAGGAGCGGGAGCAACTGGCAGAAATGGAGGACCGGCTGGTCAAGGGGATGACGACGCTGGCGGAATTGGCGGCCCGGAAGCCGGGCTGACCGGTCGGTCAGGCTCGGGCCACGGCGCGTGCCCCGCCGATCGGCTTGCGGTAGAATGCGACCAGTCCGCGGGCGAGCGGATGGCGGGGCGCCGACGGTGGATGTCACCGATCGTGCTGCCCGCGACAGGTTGGATCGATTGGGAGGATCGTCATGAGCGTCCAGATGGAACTTTCCAGGATCATCATCAGCGAGATCAACGATCAGCAGGTGGTGTATCTGAAGGAGGTCGAGGGAGACCGCACCTTCCCGATCCTCATCGGGCTGTTCGAGGCGACGAGCATCGATCGCCGCGTGAAGCACCATTCGTCGCCGCGGCCGCTGACGCATGACTTAATCGTTGCTGTCGTCGACAGCCTCGGCGGCAAGCTCCATAATGTGGTCATCTCCGAGCTCAAGGATCACACCTACTACGCCGTCATCCGCGTGTTGAAGGGGGGCGAAGTGGTCGAGATCGACTCGCGCCCCTCCGATGCGATCGCGATCGCCGTCACCTGCGACCCGAATCTGCCGATCTACGTCTCGGAGGAGGTCCTGGCCGACGTGCTGGGCTGAATCGATGCCAACACTCGTCGCGCCCGGTTGCCAGTTCGCCAGTGACAACACCGCCGGCTACTGCCCCGAGGCGTGGGCCAGCCTCGAGCAGGCGAATGCCGGCACGGTGCCGAGCTATGGCGACGACCAGTGGACGGCGCGGGCCTGCGAGCTGATTCGCGAGGTCTTCGAGCACGACGCCGAGATCTTTTTCAGCTTCAACGGCACCGCGGCCAATTCGCTCGCTCTGGCCGCGATGTGCCAGTCGTACCACTCGATCCTCTGCCACGAGGTGTCGCACGTCGAGACCGACGAGTGCGGCGCGCCGGAGTTCTTCTCCAACGGCACGAAGCTCCTGCTCCTCCAGGGGGAACGCGCCAAGCTCGGGCCCGACGCGATCCACCGGGCCGTGGAGCGCCGCCGCGACATTCATTTCCCCAAGCCGCGGGTCGTGAGTGTGACGCAGGCGACGGAGCTCTCCACCGTTTACTCTGTCGGGGAGCTGGCGGCCGTCCGTGACGCCTGTTCGCGGCACGGCCTGCGCCTCCACATGGACGGGGCCCGCTTTGCCAACGCGATTGCCGCCCTGGGGGTGCCGCCGCGATCGGTCACCTGGGAAGTTGGCGTCGACGTCCTCTGCTTCGGGGGCACGAAGAACGGAATGGGGTTGGGGGAGGCGATCGTATTCTTCAACCGCGATCTCGCCAACGAGTTTGCCTGGCGCTGCAAGCAGGCGGGGCAGCTGGCCTCAAAGATGCGCTACCTCGCCGCGCCGTGGGTGGGGCTTCTCGAGAACGGCGCCTGGCTCGCCAACGCCGTCCGAGCCAATGCCGCGGCCGCCCGGCTCGAAGCGGGGCTGGCCTTGATCCCCGGCGTGGAGATCCTCGGGAAGCGCGAGGCCAACGCGGTGTTTGCGAAGCTCACCCCGGCGTACGCCGCCGCCCTGCGGGCGAAGGGCTGGAAGTTCTACGACTTCATCGGCGCCGGCGGCTGCCGGTTCATGTGCTCGTGGGCGACGACCGACACCGAGGTCGACGCGTTTCTCGCCGACGCCCGAGCCACGGCCGGGGGGTGACCGGACTGGGCTGGCCCCGCGCGCTCTTGTGGCGATCCCTCACTGCACCGTCCCGTTGATCGTCCCCGCGACGGCCGAGCCGTCTTCGGCATCGATGTCCCAGGTGAGGCTGTAGCAGCGAGTTGACTCAAATCCCTCGACGTCGAGTGTGACCGTCGTGCCGTCGGCGGAGAGCCTGGCGGCGGTGACTTCGCGGTCGCGTTCGTCGAAGTGTGGCGAGCCGTAGTCGGCTGACCGGTGGATCGTCCACGTCTTCACGTGGAAGTTGCCTGAGTCGGTCGCGGTTTTGCGGTTGAGCTTCTGCGGGAAGGTTAGGACGAGCTTGCCAGCCTCCGCATGGAGCTGCGTCGGCACGACGAGTGGTTTCTCGGTGCGACGGAGCCGGAAGAGCCCCCCCGGTTCGGTGCGGTTGCCCGCCCACGCAAACAGGCCGCAGGCGTAGAGCTGGCCGTCGCCCGGATTGAACCGGCCCCGCATCACGCCGGTCGGCAGGTCGGGGATCGGCAGGGCGAGCATTCCGCCTTGGAGAACTTTTCTTTTGGGATCGAGCGGGTCGGCCACCGGCTCGGTGAGCACCAGATGGACCCGGCCCTCCCCGTAGGAAAGCTCGAGGAGATGGCCGGAAAGCGCGGACCAGGTGTCGGCCGGCACGCGGAGGAGCTCGGCCGGCGAGCGGTCGAAGGCGTTGGTGATCCAGATCGCCGGCGGCTCCATCGCTTCGTCGCGGGAGTCGGTGATGTCGTGATAGCCGAACATGTTGCCGTAGAAGCCGCCGGGGCGGACATGGTTGATCCGGTTCTTCGGATTCCAGTGCCCCTCCTGATCGGTCACCCAAAACGTGCCGTCGGGCTCGACACTCACCCCATTGGCCGCCCGGAAGCCGCGGGCCACGATCTCCGTCGTCGCCCCGTCCGGGGAAACTTTCAAAAGCGTGCCATGGTGGGGCACGACGGCCGGAAGGGCGTGGCGGGCGGACTTTGCGTAGTAGAGATTGCCGGCGGCGTCGGTCTCGAGGCCCATCGCAAACTCATGGAAATGCTCGGTCACCTGATGATCGTCGTTGACCGTGTCGTAGCGGTCGATCTGGCCGTCGTCGTCGAGGTCGATGAGTCTGACGATCCGGTCGCGGCAGCCAACATGGATCACCCCGCCGATCACTTTCAGCCCTAGCGGCTGAAACAACCCCGAGGCGATCCGCTTCCACGTGAGGATTCCCTCCGGATCGAGCAGCCCCGACACCCGCCAGACGTCGCCGTCCCACGTGCACACGGCGGCCATGTCGCCGTCGCGCCCGAGGTAATCCAGGCCGGAGAGCCGCAGCTGCGCGTTCCAGGGGTTTGTATTTGGGGGAACGAGACGATCGACCGCGAGCGGATCATCGTCGTCGCCCCGCTCGATCCGGGTCTCGAGCAGCTGCGGCCAGAGCGGCCGCGATGGCTGGCCGACGGTCGTGAAGGCTGGCTCGACCGGCGGCATCGCGTCGATCGCGACGGCGAGCCCGGCCGCCGGGCCGGCTGAGAGGGCCACCGTCAGATCGAGCGAATCATCGCCGGCCGGGATGTCGAGGACCTGAAAGCCGTCGCGCATGATCAGACGCACCGCGCCGATCGGCCCGCGGCCGTTCACCGGCGCGACGAGCGCCGCCGCGATGGAGTCGGGGGCGAGCCGCGCCGCGAGGGGCGTCGAACGGGGGCCGAATGAAAACGACCGGGTGACCACCGGCAGCGCGCTGCCATCGGCTCCCGCCACCGACACCGGCTCGAGGCGCACCGTCTCCAGGACCGGCGCATCGCCGACCCGGTAGTCGAGAAGGATCGTGTCGCCGGCATGATGAACGCTCCGCATCCGAGCCCAAGGAATCGGCCCGAACGGGCGGCCGTCACGGCCGAGCCCGCGCGGATCGTCGAAGGAGCCGGTGGCCGGATCGGCCCAGCCTGGGCCCTCCGACTGGAACCACTGCACGTCGCCGACGGTATGCGGATGAGCGCCGTGGCGGCCGTCAAAATTGATCCCCTCCCAATCGATGAAGCCGTCGCCCGTCCAGACGGCGGCAAGGCGGAGCGTGTCGAGGTCGTGGATCGCAAACGCGCGACCGCGGCCGATCCCCTCCCCCCCCGGATCGAGCCGGACCGAAAAGCCCTTTCGCACGATCCCGCCATGGTCGCGGCCGACCTCGATCGTGGCAGCGAGGAACGGCCCGTAGTCGTGGAGCCGCCAGGGGTCGGTCGCCGACGGGGCTGGGCCACGGCTGGTTCCCTTGGGGAGGGCGGCGAGATAGTCGGAGGTGATGGCGACGAGGGCT
Organism: Planctomycetaceae bacterium; assembly: GCA_009691925.1. Taxonomy (GTDB): domain Bacteria; phylum Planctomycetota; class Planctomycetia; order Pirellulales; family UBA1268; genus QWOP01. The sequence continues at coordinate 401 of SIAG01000103.1, read as the reverse complement.
CGGTCGTTGTGCCCTCTCAAGAACGTCTCGCGGAGGTAGTGGATGACGTCGTACTTCTGGCTCGGCACCATCCAGCCTTGAGGCACCATCTGGCCAGTACCAACGGTGAGCGTGGAATAGAGGGAGAGGGGATCGGCGCCGCGCTTGAAGGTGTGGCTGGCGAAGCGCGGCGCCGTCGGGAGCGAGCCCGGAGCGTCGAGCGTGCCGTGGCAATTCGCACAGACGCGGCCATAGATCGCCGCGCCGCGTTCGAGCGCCCCGCTCGTTGCCTCCGTGTCGCCCCACTCGGCAACAAACCCGGCATGATCGATCTCCTGCTCGTAGGCCGGCGGCGCCGACCGGGCGAGGAGCGCCGGATCGGGCTCGAGCGCCGCTGCCGCGGAAGCCCCGCCGCTGCCCAC
>SIAG01000102.1 GCA_009691925.1 Planctomycetaceae bacterium | reverse complement strand
GAGGGAATCGACACGTGCGGAGGAGGGCTACGAGGTGCTCCCCGCGCGGAGCGAGGAGGCGAGGGCATCGTCACGGACCAGCTCGGTGCCGACGCCGCTGGTGGTGTAGATCTCCAGAAGGAGCGAATGGCGCAGCCGGCCGTCGATGATGTGGATCTTCTTCACTCCCTGCTCGAGCGTTTCCAGGCAGCCCTCGATCTTGGGGATCATCCCGGCTGCGATCGTGCCGTTGGCGATCAGCCGACGGGCCTCGCTGGCGGTAAGGGAGTGGATGAGGCTCTCGGGGTCGTTGACGTCGAGGAGGACGCCGGGGATGTCGGAAAGAACAACGAGCTTCTCGGCACCGATCGCCGCGGCAACGGCGGTGGCCGCGGTATCGGCGTTGACATTCAGCTTGCCGCCGTCGGGGCCCAGCGCCATCGACGGGATCACCGGTACCTGGCCGGCGTAGGTGAGGTTGTCGATCGTCAGCCGGTCGACCCGCGTGACCGTGCCGACATGGCCCAGATCGATGGCCTCCCCGCCCGGCTCGGCGAGGGACAGCCGCTCGCCGAAGAGGACGTTCGTGGAGAGGAAATTGAGCGACATCGCCCGGCCGCCGTATTCCTCGAGCCGGGCAACGAGGTCATGGTTGAGCTCGGTGGCGAGGACCTTCTCGACGATTCCCAGGGTGGCATCGTCGGTGTAGCGCCGCCCCTGGACAAAGCGCGGGGCGAGCCCGGCGTCGTCCATCGCCCGGCTGATCGCCTTCCCACCACCATGGACGACCACGACGCGCATCCCAAGAGTCGACATGAAGACGATGTCGACGAGGAGATGGCGGAGGGAATCGGGGTGCTCGACGACACTGCCTCCGAGCTTGATGACGGTGGTCGTATCGCGGAACTTGCGGATCCACCCGAGTGCCTCGATGAGGGTGTCGGCTTTTTGGATCGCCTTCTGCTGAGCCTTGACGGCGGAGGGGAGGGTGGCCACGAAGAGGCTTTCCGGGAATGGCTGAGGCCCTCTATCGGCGCGCGGAAAGCCGCCGGGGGCGTCGCGGAAAGGGAATGAGTGTACCAGCGCTGAAAGCGCACTCCCACGGGTTTTTGTGGCCGTGTTTCCAGCCCCGGCCGAAGGGGGCCGGCGGCGGGGGGAGCGCGGGGGGCGACTTGACGGGGCGGCCGGAGATGCTACCATCGTATCTGTTTTACGCATGTCACCGCTTGTCATCATCTGTTTTTTTGATTTCAAGCAGCGGTTGGTGATTCGGTCGTCGGGACACCCCTCCGGGGAGTGAATCGCTCGACCACACCGGGTCGCCCGCCCGGAATTGCGGCCAGTCGCGGCGGCGTCTATGACCCTCAAATCCATCAGCCTCAAATCGCTCAAGGTGTTTTGCGACATCGTCGTCCGGCGGAGCTTCTCTAAGGCCGCCGAGGACAACGGGCTCTCGCAGTCCGGGGCCAGTCAGGTTGTGAGCCAACTCGAGCACCGGCTTGGAGTGCAACTGATCGAGCGATCGAAACGACCTCTTTCCCCCACCAGGGAGGGGAAAGTGTTTTTCGAAGGGTGTCGGAAGTTGATCGCCCGGTATGACGCGCTCGAGGACGAGGTCCGGACGCTCCACGAGGAGGTCGCCGGCAGGGTCCGCGTGGCGGCGATCTATTCCGTCGGGCTCCACCACATGAGCCGTGCCGTGCAGGAGTTCACCGCCCTTCATCCCCGGGCCAACGTCCGCCTCGAATATCTCCATCCCGACCGGGTGCTGGAATCGGTTGAGAGCGGTCAGGCCGACCTCGGGCTCGTGAGCTATCCGCGCAGTACGAAGACCCTCGAGGCGGAGCCGTGGCGAGAAGAGCCCTTCGTGCTCGTCTGTGCGCCTGGCCATCCGTTTGCCTCTCGGTCTTCGGTCCGGCTCGGCGACCTCGATCACCGCGCGCTGGTCGGCTTCGACCCCGATCTCGTCATCCGACACGAGCTCGATCGCGTCCTCGCGGCCCACGGGGCGGAGCCGGATGTTGTGTTGGAGTTCGACAACATCGAGACGATCAAACGAGCGGTCGAGATCGACGCGGGCGTCGCGCTCCTCCCGGAGCCGACGGTCGGGCGGGAAGTGGCCGCCGGATCGCTCTGCGCGATCCCGCTCGACACGCCCGCCGGCAGCGACCTTGTCCGCCCCCTCGGCATCATCCGGGTCCGCGGCAAGCCGCTCCCGCCAACGGCCGGACGGTTTCTCGCTTTCCTCCGCCAGCAGGGGGGTGAGGCAGTCGCCCCTCCCCTCCCGGACGAGGTGTTGATGCCAGCCCCCAGAGTCCGTCGTTCCCGGGCCGCCACCGCGGCCCCAACCTGATCCCCATCAAGGCGGGGCCCATGAAGCCGGGATTGGATCAGACCATCCCGGCATTGGCTCCCTGTCCGAGCGCCCCGAACTGTCTTTTATTACTTCTAACGATCGATGCTTCCCGCCCGCCCGTGATCCGCCCTCAAGTGCCTCCGTCGAGCATGCCATGACACGCATCCCAGATTCCCGCCCCTCCGCTGCTCCGATGGCCCGCGGTGTCCGCACCGCGCCGCGGGCCCGGGGCCTCCCTGCGGCCGAGGGGCTCTACGATCCCGCCAACGAGCACGATGCCTGCGGCGTCGGGTTCGTCGTCAACATGCACGGGCGGCGCAGCCACGAGATCGTCCGTCAGGGGCTCGAGGTGCTCGAAAACCTCACCCACCGCGGGGCCTGCGGGTGCGATCCGCTCACCGGCGACGGGGCCGGCATCCTCATCCAGATGCCGCAGGAATTCTTCAACGCCGTCACGCCCCAGGCCGGCATCCGCCTTCCCGCTCCTGGCGACTGGGCCGTCGGTAACGTCTTCCTCCCCCCGGCGCCGGAGGAGCAGGAGAGCGCTGAGGCGTTCTTTGCCAGGCTCTGTCAGGAAGAGGGGCAGGAGTTCCTCGGCTGGCGCACCGTGCCGGTCGACAACCGCTCCATCGGTGCCACGGCCCGCGAGGTCGAGCCGATGGTTCGGCAGGCGTTCGTGGGGCGAGGGAAGAAGACCCCGCGCGACCAGTTCGAGTGGAAGCTGTTCGTGATCCGCAAGCGCTTCGAGATCGAGCTCGGCGAGCTTGGCCTCACCGGCCAGACCTTCGCCTACGTCTGCTCCCTCTCCGCCCGGACGATCGTCTACAAAGGGCTGTTGCTGGCCGATCAGGTCGACAAGTTCTATCCCGACCTCTCCGACGCGCGGATGGTGTCGGCCCTCGCCCTGGTCCACCAGCGCTACAGCACGAACACCTTCCCCACCTGGGATCTCGCCCATCCGTTCCGGTTCCTCGCCCACAACGGCGAGATCAACACCGTTCGCGGCAACATCAACTGGATGCACGCCCGCGAGAGCATGCTCGCTCATCCGCTGTACGGCCCCGACATGAAGAAGATCCTGCCGGTCGTTCGCGCCGGCGGGAGCGATTCGGCGACCCTCGACAACGTCCTCGAGATCCTCGTCCTCGGCGGCCGCCCGATCGAGGAGGCGGTCAGCATGCTCGTCCCCGAGCCATGGAGCGGACACGAGACGATGGCCGACGACCTCAAGGCCTACTACGAATATCAGGCCTGCCTGATGGAGCCTTGGGATGGCCCGGCGGCGCTAGCTTTCACCGACGGCACCCGGATTGGCGCCACGCTCGATCGCAATGGGCTGCGGCCGGGGCGCTGGTGGCAGATGAAGGACGGCCTGGTGGTGATGGCCAGCGAAGCCGGGGTGTTGCAGCTCCCCGCCGCCGACGTCGTTCGCAAGGGGCGGCTCCGACCCGGGAAGATGTTCCTCATCGACACCAAGGAGGGGCGAATCGTCGAGGATGACGAGATCAAGCGGAAACTTACCGCCGCCCAGCCGTGGCGGGAATGGATCAGCTCCCGTCAGGTCCGCCTCGATGCCCTCCCCGAACCGGCCGACGTCGGCGAGGTGACCGCCTCCCGTGCGGTTGAGCAGGCCGACGTGACCCCCTCCGGCGGCACGTCTCCCCGGGCGGTCGATTCCTGGCACGCCGCCGGGGTGGCGGGGGAGCGCTCGAGCCTCCTCGAGCTCCAGCGGCTCCACGGCTACACGCTGGAGGATCTGAAAGTGATCCTCGCGCCGATGGCAACCGACGGCGCCGAGCCGCTCGGCTCGATGGGCAACGACACCCCGCTGGCGATCCTCTCCGACCGGCCGCAACTCCTGGCCAACTACTTCAAGCAGCTCTTCGCGCAGGTCACCAATCCCCCGCTCGACGCCATCCGCGAGGAGATCATCACGTCGATGATCACGACGATCGGCAGCGAGGGGAACCTCCTCGACACCACCCCCGAACAGTGCCGGCTGCTGCGTCTGGAGACGCCGGTGATCACGAATGCCGAGTGTGCCCGGATCAAGGCCCTCGTCGGCTCCGCGGCCAGGCCGGGCCTCGTCTCCCGCACCCTCACGCTCCTCTACCCGGCCGGTTCCGGGGCCGCCGGCCTCCGTACCCGGCTCGATGAGCTGCGGGCCGAGGCGTCGAAGGCGATCGCCGACGGCGTCACGATCCTCGTCCTCTCCGACCGCGGCGCTACCCGAGAGATGGCGATCGTGCCGGCACTGCTGGCCACGGCTGGCGTCCACCACCATCTCGTTCGCGAGGGGACGCGGACGCGCTGCGGGCTCGTCGTCGAGACGGGCGAGGCACGCGAGGTGCACCACTTCGCCCTGCTGACCGGCTACGGGGCCGGGGCTGTCAATCCCTGGCTCGCCTTCGCCACGCTCGACCAGATGCGGGCCGAGCGAATCGTCAGCGCCGACCACCCGCGCGAGAAGCTCCATAAGAACTTCGTCAAGGCGGCGACGAAGGGGCTGCTGAAGGTGATGAGCAAGATGGGGATCTCCACGCAGCAGAGCTACCGCGGCGCGCAGATCTTCGAGGCGGTCGGCCTCGATCTGACGCTCGTCGACGAGTTTTTCACGCGCACCCCGAGCCGGATCGGCGGCATCGGTCTGGACGGGATCGCCGCAGAGATGCTCCGCCGCCACGAGCACGCCTGGCCCCGCAACCAGGTGGCCCAGACCCTCGAGCTCGATGTTGGCGGCCGTTACGCCTGGCGGCGGAAGGGGGAGGAGCATGTCCTCTCGCCCGACGTCGTCGCCACGCTCCAGCGGGCGACGCAGATCAACAGCCGGGAGGAGTTCCGCAAGTATCAAAAGCTCATTGACGAGCAGCAGACGAAGCTCCTGACACTGCGGGGGCTCCTCGAATTCCGCACCGACTCGACGCCGGTGCCGCTGGAGGAGGTTGAGCCGGCCAGGGAGATTGTGAAGCGCTTCGCCACCGGCGCGATGTCGTACGGCTCGATCTCGAAGGAGGCCCACGAGACGCTCGCGGTCGCCATGAATCGGCTCGGCGGCTGGAGCAACACCGGCGAAGGAGGCGAAGACCCGATCCGCTACCAGCTCGATCCCTCCGGCGACAGCAAGAACTCGAAGATCAAACAGGTGGCCAGCGGCCGCTTCGGCGTCACGAGCCTGTACCTCGTCAACGCCAAGGAGCTCCAGATCAAGATGGCCCAGGGGGCCAAGCCGGGCGAGGGGGGGCAACTGCCCGGGCACAAGGTCGACCGTGAGATCGCCCGCATCCGCCACTCCACGCCGGGCGTGGGGCTGATTTCGCCGCCGCCCCATCACGACATCTACTCCATCGAGGATCTCGCCCAGCTGATCCACGACCTCAAGAACGCCAACCACTACGCCCGGATCAGCGTCAAGCTCGTGGCGGAGGTCGGCGTGGGGACGGTGGCGGCGGGGGTCTCGAAGGGGAAAGCCGACGTCGTCCTGATCTCGGGCCACGACGGCGGCACCGGGGCCAGCCCGCAGACGTCGATCATGCACGCCGGCCTGCCGTGGGAGCTCGGCCTCGCCGAGGCCCATCAGGTGCTCGTCATGAACGATCTGCGGGGCCGGATCACCGTCCAGACCGACGGCATGATCCGCACCGCTAAGGACGTCGCCATCGCCACGATGCTCGGCGCCGAAGAATTCGGCATCGCCACTGGGGCGCTGGTCGTGATCGGCTGCATCATGATGCGGAAGTGCCACCTCAACACCTGCCCGGTCGGCATCGCCACGCAGGATCCCGAGCTGCGGGCCCGGTTCAACGGCCAGCCGGAGCATGTCGTCAACTTCTTCTTCCTTCTCGCCGAAGAACTGCGGGATCTGATGGCGAAGCTCGGCTTCCGCACCGTCGAGGAGATGGTGGGGCGCGTCGACCGTCTCGACACCCGCTCGGCGATCGCCCAATGGAAGGCAAAGGGGCTCGACTTCTCCACGATCCTCCACAAGCCGGAGGTGCCGGCCCACGTCAAGACCCACCGGGTCGAGGCGCAGGACCACGGGATCGCCGAATCGCTCGACATGACGACGCTCCTGCCGGCCTGCCGGGGAGCGATCGAGGAGCGCAAATCCGTTGTCCTCGACCTGCCGATCCGCAACATCAACCGCACCGTCGGCACGATCCTCTCCAGCGAGATCACCCGCCGCCACGGCGCCGCCGGGCTCCCCGACGGCACGATTCGCATCAACTTCACCGGCACCGCCGGCCAGAGCGTGATGGCCTTCGGCGTCCCGGGGGTGACGGTGACCGTTGAGGGGGATGTCAACGATTACTGCGGCAAGGGGCTCTCCGGGGGGCGTGTCGTCGTCAAGCCGTCGCGGCAGGCGTCGTTCGCCGCCGAGGAAAATGTCATCGCCGGCAATGTCGTGCTCTACGGGGCGACCAGCGGCGAGATCTTCATCCGCGGCATCGCGGGCGAACGGTTCTGCGTCCGCAACAGCGGCGCCGAGGCGGTCGTCGAGGGGGTCGGCGACCATGGCTGCGAGTACATGACCGGCGGCCGGGCGGTGATCCTCGGCGAGACGGGGCGCAATTTCGCCGCCGGCATGAGCGGCGGGATCGCGTATGTGTGGGATCCCAAGGGCACCTTCCGCCCGCGGGTCAACAAGGAGATGGTGGAATTGGAGGCCCTCGATGGCGGCGATCTGGAATACCTCCGGTCGCGGATCGAGAAGCATGTCGAGCTCACCGGCAGCGCCCGCGGCCGCGCGATCCTCGACGGGTGGGCTCAGGAGCAGTCGCGGTTTGTGAAGGTGATGCCAACCGACTACAAGCGGGCGCTGCTCGAGCTCCGGAAATTGCAGGAAAAAGAACAGGACGAGGCCCGCAGAGCGGAGGTGAAGATCCATGGGTGAAGCACGCGGATTCATGAAATACGAGCGCCAGATCTCCGGCAAGGAGCCGGTGGTCGACCGCCTCAAGCACTACAACGAGTTTCTCACGATCCTCTCCCCTGATGAGATGGCCAAGCAGGGGGCCCGCTGCATGGACTGCGGCGTGCCCTTCTGCCACACCGGTTGTCCGCTGGGGAACATCATTCCCGACTTCAACGACCTCGTGTACCGCGGCCAGTGGCACGAGGCCGCCCAGCGCCTCCACGCCACGAACAACTTCCCTGAGTTCACGGGGCGGGTCTGCCCGGCGCCGTGCGAGACGGCCTGCGTGCTCGGCATCAACGCCGATCCGGTCGCCATCAAACAGATCGAGATGACGATCGCCGACCGGGCCTTCGAGGAGGGATGGGTCGTGGCCCAGCCCCCGGCGGAGCGGACCGGGAAGCGCGTGGCCGTGGTGGGGAGCGGTCCGGCGGGGCTGGCTGCCGCGCAGCAGCTCAATCGCGCCGGGCATCTGGTCACGGTCTTCGAGCGCTCCGATCGGCCTGGCGGCCTGCTCATGTACGGCATCCCCGACTTCAAGCTCGAGAAGGCCCGCGTTTGGCGGCGCGTCCGGCAGATGGAGGAGGAGGGGATCGAGTTCCGCTGCGGGGTGAACGTCGGCCAAGACGTCTCCGCCGAGCAGCTCACGACGGACTACGACGCGGTGCTGCTGACGGGCGGTTCGACGCTCGGTCGTGATCTGCCGATCCCCGGCCGCGAGCTCAAGGGGGTGCACTACGCGATGGATTTCCTCCCGCAGCAAAACAAGCGCAACGCCGGGGATGAAGTCCAGGGGCAGCTCTCCGCGGCCGGCAAGGATGTCGTCGTGATCGGCGGCGGCGACACCGGTAGCGACTGCGACGGCACGAGCAACCGCCAGGGGGCGAAGTCGCTGGTGCAGTTCGAGCTCCTTCCCAAGCCGCCGGATGTCGGCAATTACCCGCGGCGCGAAGAACGGCCGACGAGCACCCCGTGGCCGCAGTGGCCTGTGATTCTGCGCACGAGCAGCTCCCACGAGGAAGGCTGCCGGCGGGAATGGTGCATTCTCACCAAGGAGTTTCTTGGCGACGAACAGGGGAAGCTCAAGGCCCTCAAGACCGTCCGCATCGAGTGGTACACCGATCCGGGGAGCGGGCAGTTCAAGTTTAGAGACGTGCCCGGCAGCGAAGAGGAATGGCCCTGCCAGCTCGCTCTTTTGGCAATGGGATTCGTCGGCCCGGAGAAGCAGGGGCCGATCGCCGAGCTCGGCCTCGAGCTCGATCCCCGTGGCAACCTCAAGGCCGGGGCCGACTACAAGACCAGCCGCGAGGGTGTGTTTGCCGCTGGCGACATGCGTCGTGGCCAGTCGCTCGTCGTGTGGGCGATCCACGAGGGGCGCGAGGCGGCCCGGTCGATCGATCTGTGGCTGATGGGGCAGACCCATCTCCCCAGCGTGTCGGCGGGAGAGTTTGCTGTCCACGCGTGAGGTGGTCATTGTGCGGTGTGGGTGACCTGCCTGTGGGTTGTTCGTCGGCGGGGCCGGCAAAAGTTTCGTTGTTCCTCGGAGGACCTCGTCACTCCTCAAGCGTTCGCCGATCCCCGCCTCGCCCGTGTGCTAGCGGGAAGCATCACACCGTGACGCTCTGCAGCGAGCGGTCGCCCGTGCTCCGTGAGCCGGCCTCGCCTGTGAGCGCAGGATAGGAGGGCGAAAGCGACAGCGGCGTGGAGAGAGCGGAGGGCATGGATGCCCGTAGCGAACGTCCGGCGACGGGGCATGGGCGACCCCGAAGCCGCGATTGAGAAGCTTCACACAGGCCTGCCCGACAGGGGCCACAGCCTGCTAGCCGCGAGCTCCCAAGCCCAGCGTGTCGCGGCAGTAGCGGATGCTCCGCTCGAGGTCGGCGAGCTGATAGGCCTGCTCGGCCCCCTTGCGGGCGTCGCCATCGGGGGCTTGAAAGGGATCGATGGCGTGGCCGCGGCGGGTGAGGGCCTCGAAGCGGGCGAAGTCGGCGGCGGGCATCGCTGGGAAAGCCTTCCAGAAGTCGGGCTCGAGGAAGGGAAGCTCGCGGGCAAAGCCGGAGATCGTCTCGATGTGGACAACGACCCCGGGGCAGTGCTTTTGGAAATGATCGAAGAACGTCGGCAGGTCGACGCACCCTTCCCCCATCGCCGTCCACTGCACCTTCACCCCCTTCTCGCTCGGCCAAACCTGGCCGTCGCGGAGGCTCGTCGAGACGACATGCGGGGCGAGGGTCTCAAGGGCGGCGAGGGGATCCTCGAGCGTCCATAGGGCGTTGCCGGAGTCGAAATTGACACCGACGAAGTCGGGGCCGGCCTCCTCGACAAGGCGCTTGAGCTCGCGGGAGTGGAGATCACCGGCGTGGTTTTCCACCGCGATCTTCACGCCGGCGTCGATCGCCCGCGACCGACAGGCCTCGAGCACTTTGACCGTGTCGGCGATCCGGGCGCTGATGCCGCCGTCGGTGAGCCGGTCCTGATGGTTGCCGAGGATCACCCGGAAGGCCTTCGAGCCGAGATTCTTCGCCATCCGGATCCCGAGGGCGAGATGATCCTCGGCGCTGCCCCAATCCTTGCGGAAGGTTGTCGACGTCGGGCAGATGCTCCACGAGCCGAGCTCGAGCCCCACGCCCCGGTCGGCGGCGTACCGGCCGATCTCGTCGATCGAGTCGTCGTCGGTCTGCCGCCCGAAGGGACCGAAGTCGGTGATGAACAGCGAATCACAGCCGAGCTTCTCGGCGTGGTCGATCAGCTCGCGGGCGTTCCACCCCATCGCCCGGACGGCGAAGTTGTCAAACCCGAGGGGGATCCCCCGGCGACGGTTCGACGGGGGAAGATCGGCGGCGGCCGTCGCTGCGGCGACAAGCCCTCCGACAAGACCACGGCCGAGGGTGCGGCGGGAGAGAGCGGGCTGTGTCATCTTTGTGTCTATGTTCTTCGTGGTCGTGTTCATCGAGGGCACTTTGACACAACCACCAGGAGGGTTCAACGCACCCCGCTGCGACGCTGCTGCGGCGCCGGGGGGGCAACGGGAGTGAGCGCGACATCGAGGCCGCCGTTGAAGCCGGCCAGCTCCCCCGGCGGGGCGTTGAGCTTGAGATAGAGCCCGCCGGCTGTGATCGCGATGAACCGGGCCGCCGCCCCTTCGGCCACGACGACCAACCGCGGCCGGCCCCCTTCAGTGGGGACGGCCCACTGGGCGACAAGCAGCCGGCCGAGGGGGCGACCGCGATACCAGCGGAGCGAGATCCCGTCGGCCGTACTCTCCAGATCGATCGCCCCGGCCCGGCCGACTTCTGCCCGCCCGGAGGCGACAAGCTCGGCCTCCTCCCCCGCCTGCATCGACCAGCCACTCGGCTGCCAGCCTCGGTCAGCGGCGACGAAGCACGTGGCGCGGCGGGTGAGAGGGCGACCGTCGATCCACTTGATGGCGGAGCGGTCGAAGTCGTAGCCGTGGTCGAGGTCGTCGGTGAAGGCATCGAAGTCGCGGGCGGCAAGGTCTCCATCCCAGCCGTCGCTGGCCTCGAGCCGGGCGGTGAGGCGGGCGTCGAGGGGGCCCGACTCGAGCAAGCGGAAGCGTTCGGCGTGGGACGGATGCCCGGCGAGGAGGGCCGTTGCCGCCCAGCTGGCCGCGTAGGCGGGGATGTCGTGGCGCGGGGACGGGGGCGTGGCGAAGACATCGGCGAGTCCCGGGATCTCGCCGCTTGCACGGAGCCGGCGGATCGCCTCGATACGGCCGAGCTGCTCGACGTCGTCGGCGCGGCGCGGGATCGGCGTCGGCAGGAAGTGCCCCGCCTCGAGACGGTGGGTGGCGAGGAGCTCCGCGATCCCCTCGGTGTACCAGGTGGGGGTGGAAAGCGCGCGGAGCGTGAGTGTGAAGGCG
>SIAG01000101.1 GCA_009691925.1 Planctomycetaceae bacterium | reverse complement strand
GGCAGAACGGCGCTGCGGCGCAACGCGGTGGCGGCAACGGCTGGCCATGGAATGCCCCGGGGGAACACGCGGCGGGGGCGAAGACGTTTCACCCCCTCCGCCGCTGAAGAGCAAGTGTACGCGCGGTGGCCCTCCGCCGTCGCCCTTGGCGGGGGTGCCGACTAATCCCCTGGGAGGGGAAATCGAACGCATTCAGGTGCCGAACGAGGCCCCTATCGGCCCAGGATGAGATCGATTCCGGAAAAGATCCCCTCCATCGGTCGCTTCGGGACTCTCCCGACGCGCTCGCTGAGTTGCCGCTTATCGATCGTCACCAGCTGCGTGACATTGGCGACCGAATCGCGATCGAGTCCGGTCTGCTTCGCCTTGAGCAAGACATTGCCGGGGGCGATCGACCAGCGCAGATTGCTCGTCAGGACAACACAGACGACCGTGACGATCTGGCTGCGGTTGAGCGCGTCAGACTGCAGGACGACCACCGGCCGACGGTATCCGGGGCTCGAGCCAATCGGCTCCGCGAGATCAGCCCACCAGACTTCGCCTTGCGAAACGATCATTCAGTGCGATCACCATTCGTTGCGACGAGCCGCTTGCTTCGCGGCCGCACGCGGAAACGTGTCGTCTTCGCTTCCAACTTCGCCGACGGCTTGATCCATGAGCGCCGTGATGCGGTCATCGTCATGACGGGCGACGAACTCGGCGAGCGCCCGGGCGTACAGATTGCTGCGAGACGTTTGCAGTCGCAACGCCAATCGTTCAGCGTCCGCGAACACGTCGTCAGGGATCGAGACGGCTGTTTTCATACCGAAAGTATAACCGCCAGTCCCTCCTGCTTCAAGGCTTGTGGATCGGCTGCGGTCAGCACCTCGTAGCCAGCAGAGGATCCACCCCGCTGGACGCCCTCAAGAGTCTTCTCAAGCGTCCGAGTCGACCTCAGGCTCCGCGCCGAGGAGCGTCTCGAGTGATCGCTTGGGATTGCTCAGGAAGCGCCTCGTGACCTGATAGTGCTCGGTGTCGGTGTAGGCCACGTCGCGAATCCCCTGCCGGTCGAGGAGATGAATGCGCGCCTCGGGGTAGGCCAGGATGATCGGCGAGTGGGTGGCGATCACGAACTGGCAGCCCCGGCCGATGGAGTCGTGCATCAGCACGAGAAACTCGACCTGTCGCGTGGGCGACAGCGCCGCCTCGGGCTCGTCGAGCAGGTAGAGGCCGTTGTCGCGGAATCGATTCTTGAACAGGGCAAAGAACGACTCTCCGTGCGACTGCTCATGGAGCGACCTGCCGCCGTAGCCGTCGATGATCGGCGGGCCACCTTCGCCTTCCGGCCCCTGATCGAGCCGCTCGATTTCGGTCGCCACGTTGTAGAACGTCTCGGCCCGGAGGAAGTAGCTGTCGCGGGGCCGCGAAAGCGCCTTCGCCAGTCGGATGCATTCGCCGAGCGGGGAGTGGCTCGCCCGGGTGGCGAAGGTGAAGTTCACGCTCCCCCCTTCGGCGTTGAGCCCGGAGGCGACGGCGATCGCCTCGAGGAGCGTCGACTTGCCGGCGCCGTTCTCGCCGAGGAGGAACGTGACCTGCGGATGGAACGGCAGCACGCTCAAGGCCCGGATAGCGGGGAGGTTGAACGGATAACGCTCGGGCTCAGCGATCCGATCGCGGAGCACCTCAAGGTGCAGTAAGTACGGCCCACGGGTGCTTTTTCGCTTCGTACCCACCCATGGCTCTCCAGCGGCCGCACGAACAATCCCAGGATCCCTGCGGCGGAGCGGTCGGGCGCTGCGGCGGCTGGCTGTGGAATGCGCCGTGGGAAGACGCGGCCGGGGAGTTGACGTTTCACTCCCCGCCTGCGTCAGCAGGAAAGTGTACGCGTGGTGGCCGGTGCCGCAATTCGTCCTGTGGAACGTTGCACGAGCCGATAACCGCCCGGACCTGCGGCAGCGATGGCTTGCGGCATCGAGGGCTGGCGGACGCAGGGAGCCTGGATCGCGTCGAGTGCTCGTGCCGGCTCGATACGGTCGTGCGGAGAAGGAACGGGATGGACGATCGTCATCCTAGAAAAAGCCTTGTTTCAGGCCCGAGCCGAGGAATACAATACACGAGTTAAAAGTCCGCTCGGGATCCTCGCGGTCGACACCGAGGCCGATGTCGACCGCGGTCGGCCTTTCGAGCACGGGCAGTGGCCGGAATGATCCGATGGATGCGGTCTACCTCGAGACATCAATTGTGAGCCACGCTGCTGCGTGGCCAAGTTCGGTGGCAGGGGTCGCTGTCCTGCAGGACCAAGCTAAACGTTGGTTCGTTGAGCAACGTCCTTTCTACGACGTGGTGACGTCGCAGCTGGTCATCGATGAGGCCGGCCTTGGCGATCGGGATGCAGCTGGAAGACGATTGGCGCTGCTTGATGGGATTCTGGTGTTGCCGGTGAATCCGGACGCCGACAAGGTGGCTGAGGAGATTGTGCGCCGATCGATGATGCCCGCTTCGGCCCGAATCGATGCGTTGCACGTCGCTGCGGCAGCCCTTGCCGGCGTCCAGTATCTGTTGACGTTGAATTGCAAACACATCGCGAACGCGCACGAACTTCCCAGGCTGTATCGGCTCCTCGAGTCGCTCGGGTTGGGCGGGCTGTTGATTTGCACGCCTATCGAGTTTCTTGGAGGAGGCGACGATGAGCCGTAACGCAATCTTGGAAGACCTTCACGCCGTCCGCCGGAAGATCCTCGCGGACTGCAAGGGGGACACGGCGACGTATCTCCGCGAAGCCCACGAGCGCCTCGCAGTTTCCGGGAGGCCGATCTCGCACCGTCCCCAGCGCCTGATTCGCCAACCGGAGCCGGTGATTCCTCCGGACACGGCGACCGAAGCTGTTGCGGCAGCGCCGCTGGATCAGTGACGCCTCAAACTCAGGGTCGCGGTACGCCCCAGATCGCTTCGCGGAGCACCGCCAGTCGCCTTGCCGGTCGGAACCGATCGGGAAGAACTACGGTTCCTTTTCAGCCGGCTGATTCTCCACAAGACGCATGCGTCACGCCGCGTCAAAGAGCCCCTTGAGATAGCCGGCGGCAAAAAGCCGGCCGAGCATTTCGTAGCCCGGCGTCTCGTTGCTCTCCCCCGCCATGCTCGGAGCGTGGTCGGGGCGGACAGTGCCGCTGTAGCCGATGGATTTCAGGGCCCGGATGACCGCCGGCATGTCGATCGCGCCGTCGTCGTGCCAAGTCTCCACAAAATCGTCAGCCGTGCCGCGGACATTGCGGGCATGAACGAAGGCGATCTTGTCACCAAGGGCTTCGATCCCGGCGATCACGTCCTCGCCGGCCGGATGGAGTGAGCCGACGCAGTAGCAGATGGCATTGGCGCGAGACGGGACGAGTTCTGTCGCCCGCAGCAGCGCGGCGTTGGTATGCATGATCCGCGGCTGGCCGGCGAACTCGTCGAGCGGCGGATCGTCGGGATGGAGCGCGAGCCGGATCCCGCAAGCCTCAGCCACCGGCACGACTTCGTCGAGGAAGCGGTGGAGATGCCCCCAGAGCTTTTCAGCGGAAGTCCGCACCGAGGGGAGGCCGTCGGCATCGGTGACCGTCGGCCGGGAGGAGGCGCCGATGTCGGCAAGCCGGAAGGCGGTCGCCTTGGCACCGCCCCGGGCCGGGGCGACGGCGCTGGTCCGCTGCCAGTCTTCGTCGGGCATCCAGTTGTAACAGAGCACCTCCATACGATTGTCAGCCATGTGGCGGAGGAGCGTCCTGATCCCCGCCGCCTGCTCGTCGCGGTTGGGGAGGCCATGGACGAGGCCGAGGTGGGGAAGCTTTCGCTCCACATGCGTGCAACGCATCCCGAAGGAGGCGATCCGCCGGCAGGTGGCGGCAAGCGCCGCCGGGTCGAGCCCCGGATAGGGGATGACGATGTCGGTCACGCCGACCTGCGCAGCCCACTCAAGGTGCCGGTCGATCGGGGGACTCACCACCATCGAAAGACGCATCGAGGCTGCTTGCGGCATCGGTCGCTCCTGGAACGCGGGCCGTGGATGGTGCGCCCGCCGTCAGATGCACCCGCTGTCGGCCGCTGCTAGGCGTTCGGCTTTTCTTCCGGGTACCCGATTGGAGCCCCGATCGGAGCCAAGTGCCGGGTGGCTTCGTCCACGCTTTGACCCGGGGGGCCTCCCGGACCACAAGCCTATCGCAGCCCGGCCAGACGCAATGCCCACCGAGGAATCCAGGTCGGTATCGCGGGAACGGAAAACTCTCCGAGGGTACCGATCCTCAGCCGGATCGGGATCTGCCCACGGCCGAGTGCCCCGAGCACGCCCTCGAGCGCCGGCAGTTGCCTGCGCAGTCGCCACGCCGAACGAACGGAATCCACCGTCAGGCAAATCCCTCTTGCATCGGCCGTGATCGTGATCGGACGGCCGTCAAGGCTGCCACTGAGGTGGCCGTCGATCTGCAGGGCCGCCATCGGCGTCGGACCGCGATCTGGCTGGGGGGACATTTCAAGTGCCCAGGTCGCGGGTGCGGATCTTCAAGGTGCCGTGAAGGACCCACTCGGCGTAGGTAACCGAAGGACCCGTGCCGCTGGGGATTTTCACATGCATGTTGTCGAACTCATACGTGATTTCAGCTTTCCGACCTGTGAGACGGTCATAGAGCCCGATCGCAAGGTCAGACCAGTCGAGTTGGTTGTCATTCGCCATGGCGTGCGGTTCCTCAAGAAGAGTTGGGTGCGTCCTGCTCAAAAAGCATCCGACGACACCCCATTCTATGCCCTTCAGATCGCGTGACCACCCAAAAGGGCCCACCAGCGTGTCTCAGATGAGCCTCTCCCGCCGGCATGAGACCGTTTTTGTCACCGGGGCGACAGGGTATGTCGGGGGGAGGCTCGTGCCCGCCCTGCTCGAGGCCGGCTACGGTGTTCGGTGCCTCGTTCGGGCACCCCGGAAGCTCGATCAAAAACCGTGGCGATCGCACCCGGCGGTTGAGGTCGTGGCCGGTGACGTCTCCTCGGAGGATTCGCTCGCAGATCAAATGGCCGGAGCTTCGGTGGCCTATTATCTCGTCCATTCCATGGAGTCGAGTGGCGGTGAATACGCCGCTCACGATCGGAAGCTGGCCGCTTCCTTTGCCCGCGCCGCCGCCCGGGCCGGGGTGTCGCGGATCGTCTACCTGGGCGGCCTCGGCGAAATGGGCCCCGACCTGAGCGACCACCTCCGCTCTCGCCGCGAAGTCGAGCAGCAGCTCGCCGCCACACAGGTGCCGGTGACAACTTTTCGTGCCGCGATGATCATCGGAGCCGGATCGGCCTCCTTCGAGATTCTCCGCTATCTCGTCGAGCGGCTGCCCGTGATGGTCACTCCGCGGTGGGTGAAGACGGAATGCCAGCCGGTTGCCATTGAGGACGTTCTCCACTGGCTGGTCCGCTGTCTCGAGGTGCCGCAGTCAGCCGGACGTACGCTCGAGATCGGTGGTCCGGACGTCTTCCCCTATCAGCAGTTGATGCAGATCATGGCCGAGGAGCTTGACTTACCGCGGCGGCTCATCGTGCCGGTGCCTGTGCTCACGCCGCGACTGAGCTCCCTGTGGATCAACATCGTCACGCCGGTGTCGTATCGGATCGCACGGCCCCTGGCCGAGGGCTTGAGAAACCGGGTCGTGCTCACCAACGATGATGCTCAGCGGCTCATGCCGCACGCGGCATTCGGGGCTCGGGAGGCGATCACAAGGGCGCTGCGGAAGGTCGAGGCCGGGGCGGTGGAGACGAGGTGGAGCGTGGCCGGCCCGATCCCGGGCGACCCTTCGTGGGCTGGTGGCACCGTCTTTTCCGACCGCCGGTCGGTGGAAATCGACGCCGATGCGGCGAGTGTGTTCGCCGCGGTCTGTCGAATTGGCGGGGGGAACGGCTGGTATGCCGGCGACATGCTGTGGCGACTGCGGGGCTGGATGGACACGCTTGTCGGCGGGCCGGGGCTGCGTCGTGGCCGGCGGCATCCGGAAAACGTTGAGTTTGGCGAGACGCTCGATTTCTGGAGGGTGGTCGGCATTGATCGCGACCGATTTCTCTCACTCCGGGCGGAGATGAAATTGCCCGGGGAGGCGAAACTTGAGTTCGAGATCCTACCGGTCGATGGTTTGGCCGAATCCCAGACGGAGCTCAAGATGACGGCCCTTTACAGGCCGAGGGGGCTGATCGGGATTCTCTACTGGTATGCGGTAGTCCCGCTCCACGAGATCGTCTTCGGTGGCATGCTCCGCGGCATTCGTAAGACGGCCGAGGCGATGCAGCGGGCGAAGTCGGTGAAACCGGCCGAACAGGCCATCTCCGCCGACACGCTCCCGGGGTATGGCCGGGCGCGGTTGTGGCTGGGCATCTCCGCGGTTGGCACGATGGTGGTGCTCAGTGCTGCGGGATTGGTCGTGAACGCCAGCGCGCGGGTCCTGCCTGCAGCCGACGCCCCCGTATCAACGCAGATCGTCGGGCTGCTGGCCTTCGTGCTTTGCTACGTTGCCATCCAATTGCCGCTGGATCTCTGCGGCGGCTTCCTACTCCCGCGGCGTTTTTCACGCGCGCATCCGCCGCTCGGAAGATATTTGGCGGGCTTGGTCCGCGGAATCGCGGTCCATGCCAGCCTCCTATTCTTGACCGCGGTCGCAATGTTCGCTGCGGGAAGGCTTGGAGGCATCGTCGGCGTGGTGATGGCTGGGACTGCTCTCATGCTGCTGCTCTTGCGTGGCCGCGTGCTGCTGGCCTCGGCCACTGCGGCGCTGGAGGTGACGCCCAGCCACGAACGCTCCACCAGCGCGGAGGAATCCGTCGCCACCTTCGTCGCCGAGAGCCAAGACGAGGGATTCACCGGCGGCATTGTCGGCGTGCTTGAGCCGCGGCTCCATCTGCTGCCCATGAAATGGCGGCAGATGCTCGAGCCCGATCAGCTGGCAGCGGCCCTGGAGCGGCGGACGATGGCTGTCGGATCCGGGAGCTGGCTGCGGGGCCGCCTCTTGGCACTGGGCTTTACTCTTACCGGCATCACGGTAGCCGCCTGCCTGGTGGGCCGCGAACGGCTGGGGACGGCATCCGGGACTGTCGACCTCAGTCTCTGGTTCACACTGTGGTCGTTTCTCGGGCTTCTCCTCCTGCCCACGCCGAGCCGCCGTGGCGTCACGGAGGTGGATGAGCGGGTGCTCGGAGCTGGTATTTCCCGCGGTAGCATGGAAAGGGCGATCGCCGCGCTTGACGATCTGCAGGACCGCGAGCGGAATCGGCCGCCGTGGGTCGAAACGATCTTCCATCCGGTGCCGAGCGTCACCCAACGACTGCGCGGGCCGCACTCGCTGGGCCTGCACGGCTTCTGGGATGCGGCGCGAACGAGCGTGTTTCTCAGCGCGGCAGGGCTTGGTCTGCTGGGCCGGGCCGTTCACTGCAACTGCGGGCGACCGGCGCTGTGGGTCTTTCTTCCCGGTGACTGACTCGCAGCCGCGGTCAGTTGCCGCCTGCGATCTCCTCGGCGAGGCGGCGGACGCTCCACGGCGCCGAACCCTCCGCCTTGTTGTTGATCGTCACGAGGACCGTCCGCCCCGAGCGTGCCTGAGTGCGGACGAGCCGGGCGAGGCTGTCGCGGGTCTGGAGATCCTCCTCGACGAGCCGGTCGAAGGGAAAGTATTCCTGTTTAGCGCCTTCGTAGTCCTTGCCGGCATGAAGATTCCAGCGAACGACAAGCGGGCTCGAGAGCGGGAAGCGATCCAGCCGCCAGACGTCGGCTTGCGCCTCCAGCGGCGGCATTCGGGCGTGCGCTGCGAGGCACGGGATGGCGCCACCATCGACAAGGCCCGCCGCCAGCGCTTCACAGACGAGCGCATGATCGCGGATCTCCAGCGCGATCGCCGGCCCGTCCGGGAGGCCATCGGTACGCGGCCTTGGCAACGCCGTCACGAAGGCCACGAGGCGGGCGACAAGCCGCGGCACGTCGGTGAGAAACGCTCTTCCCAAGGGAGGAAACTGAAACACGATCGCCCCGAGTTTCGCTCCCAAGCCGGCGACCGCCGGGGCGACACAGACCGCCGCTGCCGTGGCCGCGTCGAGAAACGTGGGATTGTCGCCACGAACAAGACCGGAATTACCGCCGCGTTTGAAAGGATCGGTGATCGCCGCCGGCGCCTTGACGACGAACCGAAACGTGTCGGGCACCGCCGCAGCGTAGGCGGCGTATTCGCTGGCAAGCAGTGGTGCGTAGAAGGTGCGATCGAGGCTCACGCTGCCGAAGAGGGGATGCTGTGCGTAGGCCGCCAAGCCCCCGCGCGCCAGCCGCTGTTCGCTCTCCGGCTTGCCCTGACGCGGCGCGTAGACGAGGCCTGTCCAGCCGGGGAACGACCAGCTCGACGTGCCGAGGTGGACGTCCGCCGGGAGCCGGGCGGCAAGGGTGTGGAGCTCCGCGGCGACGAGTGCCGGCGCGACCGGCTCGGGCTGCGGGGGGCGGGCCAGCGGGGATTGCGGGAGCGGGTCGGCGAACAGCGAGCGTTGGATTTCTCGGGCCATTGTCGTTCAGCCCGGTTCGGTTGGCCGGTTGGAGCCGATCGCCGTGACGAGGTCGTCGACGATGTCGAACGTCGTGTCGAGCCGGGTGACGCGGAACACCTCACGGATCTTTTCGTCCACATGACAGAGCGTCAGCCATCCGTGGGAACGGTCCACGCGGCCGGCCAACTGGACGAGTCGGCCAACCGAGTCACTCCCGAAATAGGTGACACGGGAGAAGTCGAGCACGAGACTGTCTCCGCCGAGGGTGTCGGCGAGCGGCAGGAGGTGGTCTTCGAAGAGGGACGTTCCCCGCGCGCCGAGGACGCGCTTGTCGAGGAGGGTCACCACGGTGACGGCGCCGAGGCGGCGGATCTCGACCGCGGGGGATTCGGCGTCAGGGGTCGGCATGAACGTCGGCGCCGGCAGGGAAGCGAAAGTCGGGAGTGGCCCGGGGAAAAGGCTACCATGATCGCATCGGTTTGTTCTTTCCCGTTTTCCCGCCGTAGCTAGCCATGAACCACCGTGCGCCGAGCAGTCCGAACCCCGTCGCCGAGCCTTCCCGGCAAGATCCCCGACGGCGCGAGCGCCTGGCGGCACTGGCCGCGCGGCTCGACGGCGAACTGCTCGTCGATGACACGACGCGGACGATCTACGCCACCGATGCCTCCGAATACCAGGAGCGGCCGCTGGCGGTGGCGCTGCCCAGGACCGACGCCGATGTCGGCGCGATCGTCCGCTTCGCCGCGGCCGAGGGGGTGGGGATCATTCCCCGCGGCGCTGGCACGTCGCTTGCCGGCCAGGTGGTCGGAGGGGGGATCGTCGTCGATACCGGCCGCCACATGAACAAGATCGTGGCGATCGACGTTGAGCGGCGCACGGTGCGCGTCCAGCCGGGCGTGGTCCGCAATGCCCTCAATCAGGCGCTCGCCCCTCACGGCCTGTATTTCGGCCCCGAAACCTCGACCGCTTCCTGGGCGATGATCGGCGGGATGGTGGGGAACAACTCCTGTGGCTCAAACTCGATCGCCTGGGGGTCGACGCGCGACCATCTCCGCGCCGCCCGCGGCTTCCTCGCCGACGGCTCGGAGGTGACCTTCGCGGCAGAATCGGCGCCTGAGTTCGCGGCGAAGTGCGCCGGCCCCGACACGCTCGAGACGCGGATCCACCAGGGCCTGCGGGATCTCCTCGGCGACGCGGAGGTCCGTGCCGAAGTGGAGCGGAGCTTTCCAAAGGCGGCCGTCACCCGGCGCAACACTGGCTACGCCCTCGACGCCCTCATGGACGCCGACTGCTTCGACCCGGCAAGCTCCCGTCCCTTCAACGCCTGCCGACTTCTCGCCGGCTCGGAGGGAACGCTGTTTATCGGGGTGGAGTTCGAACTCGGGCTGATCGATCTGCCGGCGCCGGGGGGGCTGCTCGTGGCCCATTGTGCCAGCGTCGATGAGGCGCTCCGTGGGGCCGTCGTCGTCATGCACGAGGGGAAGGCCGCGGCGGCGGCGGAAGGGGGCGTGCTCTCCGGTTGCGAGCTCATCGATCGGAAGATCCTCGAGTGTACGAAGGGCAACGCCGAGCAGACGCGTAACCGGAGCTTCGTCGTCGGTGATCCCGGCGCCATTCTCGTCGTCGAGATCCGCCATGCCGATCGGGGGGCGATCGAGCGGGCGCTTGAGGCCACCGAACGGGCGCTTGCCTCGGCAGGCATCGGCCATGCCTTCCCGCGGCTCTTCGGCGACGACGCCAACAAGGTGTGGGAGCTGCGCCGGGCCGGGCAGGGGCTCGTGCAGAACATCCCCGGCGACAAAAAGCCGCGCGAGATCGTCGAGGACACCGCGGTCGCGATCGACGATCTCCCCGCCTACGTCGCCGACTTCGACCGGCTCCTGGCGGAGAAGTATTCAATAGACTGCATCCACTATGCCCACGCCGGTGCCGGCGAGCTCCACCTCCGGCCGCTGTTCGACCTCCGTACCGTCGAGGGCTTGAAGATGTTCCGCGACGTCGCCACCGACGTCGCGCACCTGGTCAAGAAATACCGCGGTTCTTTAAGTGGCGAGCATGGCGACGGACGGCTCCGCGGAGAGTTCATCCGCACGATGGTCGGCGACGCCTGCTTCGAGCATCTCGTCCGCGTGAAGCGGCTGTTCGATCCGCAGGGGATTCTCAATCCCGGCAAGATCGTCGACACCCTCCCGATGGACACGCAGCTGCGGATCGTGCCGGGGGAGCCGGAGCCGATCCACGAGACGGTGTTCAATTTCGACGCCGTGCAGGGGGTGCTGCGGGCGGCGGAGAAGTGTGGCGGCGTCGGCCAGTGCCGCAAGTCGGCCGAGATGGGGGGGACGATGTGCCCCAGCTACATGGCGACGCGCGACGAGAAGGACACGACCCGGGCCCGGGCCAATGTCCTGCGGCAGGCGCTGGCGTCGACGGCCGGGAGCCCGGGCGCCAATCCCTGGACGACGCCCGAGCTGGCCGAGGTGATGGATCTGTGCCTCTCCTGCAAGGGCTGCAAGAGCGAGTGCCCGTCGAACGTCGACATGGCGCGGCTCAAGAGCGAATGGGAGCAGCACTGGATCGACGCCCACGGTGTCCCGCTGCGGACGAGACTGATCGCCAACACGGGGCGGGCGATGCAATGGGCGGCGCGCGTCCCCTGGCTCTACAACACGCTCGTCACCGCCCCGGGGATCTCGGGGCTGCTGAAGTGGGGGATGGGGTTCGCGGCGGATCGGTCGCTGCCACGCGTCCATGGCACCACGCTCTCCCGCTGGATGCGGAGCCGGCCACGGCGTCCCGGCAAGCTCGGTCGCGTTCACCTCTTCTGCGATGAGTT
>SIAG01000100.1 GCA_009691925.1 Planctomycetaceae bacterium | reverse complement strand
CGAGCATCGCCAGGAGAATCGTCTTTTCCCGGCGACTGCTGCGGCGCGGGGCGACCGGCGGCGGGGCCGGTTTGTGGGCCACCGGCGCCGGCCGGGGAGCGGCCTGAGGGCGGGCTTGGGGGAGCGTCTGGGGGACGGCCTGGGGGACGGCCTGGGGGCGGGGCGCGGGCGCGTCGACCTTGGCAACGGGTGCCGGCGCGTCGACCCTGGCCACGGGCGCCGGCGCGTCGACCCTGGCCATAGACGGCGGCGGGAGCGGGCGGGGGATCGGGCGGGGAGGGGGATTGGGGATGCCCCGCTCCTCGAACACCTTCGCGAGGCGTGCGTCGAGATCGTCGTCGCTCTCGGCGTCGTGGGTGTGGTCCATGCGTCCGCCTCCGGGGCGATCGAATCTCCCTGTAGGCCGCAGATCGGGGGATCGCCGCCCGCTGGGCAGCCGGGGAGCGAGGGGCTTTTTCCACCGCTGGCCAGGGGGGGGGATTCTGCCCAGACCGAGGCCGGGGCGGAAGGGGAGAATCCGCGGCGATCCGGGAGCACTTGTCCCCGGGGGAGGCGGCTTCGCCGAGAGGCTGTTTTCAGGCCGCGCCGGGGCCGTCGAGCGGATCGGGGAGGCGCCGGGCGGCCCGGAGGCGTGCCGATCGGCTGCGCGAATTGTGGGCCACCTCCTCTGCGGAGGCCTCGACGATGGAGCGCGTGAGACACTCCCACGTCTGGGAGTTTCGAAAGGCCTGCTTCACGAGCCGGTCTTCGAGCGAATGGAACGAGATCACCACCATCCGCCCGCCGGGGGCGAGCCGGGTGGGCGTGCGCTCCAGCGCGATCTGCAGACTCTTCAACTCCTCATTGACCGCGATCCGCAGCGCCTGGAAGGTGCGTGTGGCCGGATGGATCCGGGCCGGCGGGTATTGGCGGGGGATCGCCGAGGTGACAATCCGGGCGAACTGCCGCGCCGTCCGGATCGGCTCCTTCTCCCGAACGGCGGCGATTCGCCGCGCGATCCGTCGGCTGTGGCGTTCCTCGCCGTATTCGAAGATCAGATCGGCGAGGCTTTCGGGCCGCAGCCGGTTGACGAGCCGCCAGGCCGGCTCCCCCTCGGTGGGATCGAACCGCAGATCGAGCGGACCGTCGGCATCGAAGGAGAACCCGCGCTCGACGTCGGCGAGCTGATCGCTCGAGAGCCCAACGTCGAGGAACACCGCGTCGACTTTGTCGATCGAGAGCGCGTCGAGGACCTCGGGAATGTCACGGAAGTTGGCCTGCGCGAACCGCACCGGCAGCCCGGCGAGCAGATCGACGCCGCGGGCGATGGCGCCGGGGTCACGGTCGATGGCGATCACTAGGCCGGTGGGGCCGACGGCCTCGGCGAGGAGCCGGGTGTGCCCGCCGCCGCCGAGCGTGCCATCGACGACCCGGTCTCCCGGCTTGAGGGCGAGGAAGCCGAGCGATTCGGCAGGGAGGACGCTCGTGTGGATCGTGGAGGCCATGGCGGGAGCGAGGGCGGAAGAGCGGTCCGGTGAGAGGGCCATCGGTTGTACCACGGTTCGCGGCCGGGGCATTCCGCCGGCCGCCCCTTCCGGCGTACCATGCCCCGATGCCCGACGTCGACGCCTACGACTACGACCTCCCCCGCGAGCTGATCGCCCAGGAGCCGCTCGCCGACCGCAGCTCCGCGCGGATGCTCGTCGTTTGCCGCTCCGACGGCGCGCTCGCCCACCGCTCCGTCCGCGATCTCGTCGAGCTCCTCCACCCCGGTGATCTTCTCGTCGTCAACGACACCCGCGTCGTGCCGGCCCGGCTCGAGGGGCGCCGGGAGCAGACGGGAGGGCGGTGGGAGGGGCTGTGGCTCGAGTCGCCGGCCGACGGCGTCTGGCGGCTCCTCGCCCACACCCGCGGGCGCGTCGCAATCGGCGAGCGCATCGTGCTGGTCGATGCGGATGGAGCCGATCGATTCACCCTCGAGATGACCGGTCGGGGCCCCGGTGGCACCTGGCTGGCCCGTCCTGATCAGGCCGGCACCGTCGAGCAGCTCCTCGGCGCGGTGGGGCGCGTGCCCCTTCCCGGCTATATCCGCGGCGGCGACGCCCGCGCCGACGACCTCCCGCGCTACCAAACGGTGTTTGCCAGGCTCGCCGGTTCGGCGGCCGCACCGACCGCGGGGCTCCACTTTACCCCGGCGCTCCTGGCGGCGCTCGCCGACCGCGGCATCGGGATGGCGAGGGTGACGCTCCATGTCGGCATCGACACCTTCCGGCCGATTGCCGTCGACAACCTCGACGATCATCCGATGCACAGCGAATGGTGCGACTGCCCGGCGGAGACGGTGGCCGCCGTCGCCGCGGCCCGGGCCCGCGGGGGCAGAGTCGTCGCCGTGGGGACGACCGCGGTGCGGACGCTCGAGACGGCTGCCGCGGCCGGAGCGCTTGCCCCCTGGTCGGGTCCGACATCGCTCTTCATCCGCCCCGGCCACTCCTTCCGGGCCGTCGACTGCCTGCTGACGAACTTCCACATGCCGCGGACGACGCTGATGGTCCTCGTGAGCACGTTCGCGGGGCGGGGGCTCGTGGAGCGAGCCTATGCCGAGGCGATCGCCCAGCGCTACCGCTTCTTGAGCTACGGCGACTGCGTGCTGTTCGAATAGGTCGCAGCGCCGCCGGGGGACGGCCGGGGCCGCCAGGGCAGGGGAGGCGGTGTGGGGGGAGAAATTGGTCTTCCGGCACCAAGCCCCCTCTGCCACCATGCCGCGCGCTGCGGTGGGAAATCCCCCGGCCGCCGCCGCCGCCCCGTTCCCCGGGGGACGCCTGACTTCCCCCCGTCATCCCCCGGACGCGCCATGCCCAAACCGAAGAAGCCACTGCGGGTCTCGATCGGCAAGGAACTCGAGCGCTTTGGGCGCCGTATCGCCGCCCATCCCACGACCGGCGACGCTGACCCCGGCCACCGGATCTACGACGCCCACCAGCTCCACCTCCTCGTCAACCGGATCTACGATTTTCCCGAGGTGAAGATCGATCCGAATCGGCGGCGGACGATCAACGTCCTCGTGCCCGCGTTCGAGTTCAAGTCGATGTCGGCCGGCTTCTTCGGCGTCTTCCAGGTGGCCCGCTTCCTCCGCTCGACGGGCTGGAACGTGCGAATGGTGCTGTTTGACAATTTCGATTTTTCCATGGATCGCTTTCGGAAGAAGTTCCAGGACTACCCCGGCATGGAGGATCTCCTCGACGAAGTGGAGGTCGAGTACATCGGCGAGCGAAAGTACCCGCTCCATGTCTCGCCCGACGACGTCTGTGTGGCCACAGTCTGGTACTCGGCCCACTTCGCCAAGAAGATCGGCGACATCCTCGGCGGTCGCCGGTTTCTCTATCTCGTGCAGGATTACGAGACGAACTTCTTCCCCGGCGGATCCCTGTTTGCCCTCGCCGACGAGACCTACGGCTTCGACTATGCCGCGCTGTTCTCGACAGCGCCGCTGGCCGACTCCTTCCGGCAGGCCGACATCGGGGGCTTCGCCTCGCGCGGCGTGCCCGGCACCTTCTTCAACAACGCCTGTTCCTCGAGCCTCGCGTCACGCGAGGCGTTCCTGGCGATGAACGCCAACAAGCCGAAGCGGAAGCTCGTCTTCTATTCGCGGCCGATCGTCGACCGCAACATGTTCAATCTCGCTGCCCTCTCGCTGATCACCGCCTACGAGCAGGGGATCTTCGATCCGGCCGAGTGGGATTGCATCGGGATGGGGCTCGGCGACGCCCTCCTCGAGCTTCTCCCCGGCGTGTTTTCGACGTCGCTGCCGCGGATGACGCTACGGGAGTACGAGCAGACGGTGGGGCAGTTCGACGTCTGTCTGACCCTCATGGCCTCCCCCCATCCGAGTCTTATTCCGATGGACTGCGCCGGCTCCGGCGCGATGGTGGTGACCAACACCTTCCGCACGAAGACCGAGGATTACCTCCGCGGCCTGTGCGGCAATGTCATACCGGTAGCGCCGTCGGTGCCGGCGATCGTGGAGGGCCTCGCGCGGGCTGCCGCGGCGAGCGATGACCTCGAGGGACGCTACCGGCGGGCGCTGGCGATGACCTACCCGCGGACCTGGGAAGAATCCCTCACTCCCCAGCACACCGAGTTTGTTACCGAACATGTCCTCGCCCCGGCCCTTGCCAGCGCCGGCCGGACGCGACGCCGGGCCCTGACGGCCTGACCTTCCTCGCTCAAGTCTCCCGAAGAACAAGTCTCCTGAAGAACACGGCTCCCGACGAATCCACAGGCGGCGGAGCCGCCCGAACCCCAGAAAGGAAGCGATGCTATGGATCACGAGACGCTCGCCGCGACGGTACCGACGTCGTCCGACGTCCCCGCGCCCATGCCCCCGGTGGACGTGGAGGGGGATGGGGAGGAGTCTATCATGGCCCGGTTCGGCTTCTATAAACGGCGCACCGAAGTCTGCCGAAACGCCATCGCGTATCCCCTGCCGGCGTATGACAGCCGGACGGTGATCATCATTGGGTGCGGTCGCGGCGGCACGACGGCCGTTTCGGGCGTCGTCGATGCCCTCGGCGTAAGGATGGTCGAGGTCAGCCAGCCGGTCACGCGGATCAACATGGAGGATGGCGAGTTCGTGGCGGCGATGCTCGACAGCCAGCCGGAGCCCGACGCGCCGCGCTACCCGGGGCTCTACCGTCGCATCGGCAAGGTGATCGCGCGCCGCAACGCCGCCTACATCGACTGGGGTTGGAAGGATCCGTCGGTGGATCTTTACCTGGAGGGAGTGATCCACCAGGTTCGCAATCCGCTCGTGCTGTTCGTCGTCCGCAACATCTTCGACATCGGTATGTCGCACCTCGCTGCCGGGGGCGGTTCCTTCGAAACCGCCTTCGACCAAAGCCTGCAGCGCTACCAGCGGGAGTGGCAGCTCGCCGCCAAGCTCGGCTTGCCAACGCTGTTCATCGGCTACGAGCGGGCCCTGGCCGACCGCGAAGCCTTCGTTGCCCAGGTGAGCGAGTTCCTCCGCCTCACGCCGACGGTGGAGCAGTTCCAAACGGCGGTCAACTGGCTGCGGCCGAAGGGGGGCTACCACCCCCTGAAAACCGCTGCCGCCTGACGCCCCCGATTCCGACTCCCCTGCCGCCCTGACCGGCGGCCTCACCCTTCTCTTCACAAGCACCCCAGGGACCACCGCCATGGACCGCCGCACGATCCTCCTCGACGGCATCGACAAGGCCAACGCACGCGGCGTCGAGATCGGCCCCTTCTTCAGCCCGATGGCGCCGAAAAAGGACGGCTGGAACACGATCGTCGTCGATTTCACCGACGGCGAGGAGCTCCGCCGCATCGCCACGAATCATCCCTCCGAAGCGATGCAGAAGATGTGCGTGAACATCGAGGATGTCGACATCGTCTGGAAAGGGGAGCCGATCGAGGAGATCGTTTCGGCGAAGTTCGGCACCGGCATGGATTACGTGATCGGCAGTCACACCGTCGAGCACATGGTCGATCTCCTCGGCTTCTTTAAGTCGGCGGCCGCGCTGCTCCGGGTCGGTGGTGTCCTGGCGCTTGCCGTGCCCGATCTCCGTTACACCTTCGACTTCTTCCGCAATCCCTCCACGATCGGCCAGGTTCTCGCCGTCCATCGGCGGCAGGATCGGCGCCATGCCTCCGAGACGCTCTTCGAGACGGTGGCCCACTCGATCAACGTCAAGGGGGTCGGCTGCTGGATGCCCGGCACCTACATGCCCGAGCTCAATCTCGCCTCGCCCCTCGACCATGCCTGGAAGTGCTATCAGGACGACATCGGCCGTGAAAAGTACATCGACTGCCATGCCTGGTACTTCACACCGTCGAGCTTCCAACTGCTTGTCTACGAGCTCCATCATCTCGGCCTCGTCGATCTGAAAGTGCGGTCGGTGTCGACGGCCGCCGATCACAACACCGGGTCGGAGTTCATCGTCCAACTGGAGCGGTGCGAACGGGGCGAGGCCGCCCCGCAGGCCGAAGTCGAGCGGGTCCGTAAGCAGCATCTCCTCGGCATGATTGCGGAGCTCTCCGAGCGGGCGGTCAATCTCGGCATGGCAACGTTCAAGCTGAGCTCCGGCCTGCGGGCCGTCGGCTGATGGCCCGATCGCTACCGCAGGAGCGGGAGAGGGAATCCGATGAACGACCGACGACCGACAGCCCCGCCCCGGGGTTCGCAGGCACGATCTGCCGGATACTCCGCCTGGATCGCCGCGGCCGAGCCAAGGGTCTGCGAACTCGACTCGCAGCGTGATGCCGCGACGAGTCTCGAAGGCAAACCGCTGATCAGCGTCCTCGTGCCGGTCTATCGGGTGCCGCTGGAGTTCCTCGCCGCGGCCCTCGATTCGCTCGGCCAACAGACGTATCCCCACTGGGAGGCGTGCCTGGCGTGCGCCGATCCCGAAGAAGCCGAGATCCCCCGCCTGCTTGCCGCGCGGCAGCAGGCCGACGCCCGGGTGCGGATCGTCAAGCTCGATGTCAACGACGGGATCTCCGCGGCGACCAACGCAAGCTTGGCCGCAGCGCGGGGCGAGTTCATCGCGCTGCTCGATCATGACGATCTTCTTGCCCCCGAGGCCTTCCACCGAATGGCAGAGGCGATTCAAGGCGCGCCCGACGCCGATCTCCTTTACTCCGACAAGGACTGCATCGACGAGCACGGGAAGATCCGGCAGCGGCCGCTGTTCAAGCCGGAGTGGAGCCCCGAGATGCTCTACTCGGCGAACTACCTGACCCATCTCAATCTGCTCCGCCGGTCGCTCGTCGTCGCCCTCGGCGGCTTTCGGGCGCACACCGACGGCGCTCAGGATTGGGACATCTTCCTCCGGGTCAGCGAGCAGGCTCGGAGCATCGTCCGCGTGCCTGGAGTCCACTACCACTGGCGGCTCCATGCGGCGTCGACGAGCCTGGGTGGCGTCGCCGCCAAGCCGTACGTCTCCAATGCGCAGCAGGTGGCGCTCCAGGAGAGCCTTGACCGCCGTGACCTCCCGGCGGCAATCGTGCCGAGCCCGGAGTCTGGATTTCAGGTCCGCTTTCGGATCCCGGCCGAAGCGCCGGTCCATGTGATCATCGAGGGGACAACGCAGGGCTCGGCGGAGCTGGGCGCGCTCGTCCGTGACATCGCTTCGGCGCTCTCCACCCTGCCGGTCGAAGTTCCGCCGGGGACGGCGCCGGAGCCGCTGCGGCGGCGGCTGACGGTTCTCTCGCCCCCCGACCGGCGTGACAGGCTGATCGCGGAATTGGCTCTGCATGAGGGAAGCATGTCCGGCATCGACATCGCGGTCGTCGACAGCCGGCCCGGCGAAGTCGCTCTCGATATCAAGTCGGCGGTCAAGGCCTGGCCCGCCGCTGGCGGAGCGATCGTGTTCGTTTCCGGGGCTGTGGCCGTGCTCCGGGAGGGATGGCTTGCCGCGCTTGTCGGTTGGGTGACGGCCCATCCGGAGATCGGGTTTGCCACTGGACTGGTTGTCGGCGCCGATGGGAACGTCGTCGAGTGTGGTCTCGTCGTCGATGCCAACGGAGAGGGGACACCGCTCTTCCGGGGCATCCCTCCGACACAGTGGGGCTCGTTCGGCGGGCCGATGTGGTATCGCAACACGTCGGCCGCGAATCCCTGGGCTTTGGCCGTGAAGGCCGATGCGTGGGAATCGGTCCGGGGGATCAACCCGCGGCTCCGCCTTCCGCAGGCCTTCGTCGACCTCTGCGGCAACCTCCGTCGCCTTGGCTACCGCGGCGTCGTCGAGCCACACGCCCGGGTGACGATCGGCCCCGGCCCGCTTGCCCCCGTGCCCCCCTTCGATCCGAGTCTCGGCGACGACCCCTACTTTCATCCAGCCTACGCGAGCGTCGTGCCCCTCCGCCTCGCCGCCGGCCCCGAGGCCTCCCGCGCCCGAAGGCCACGGGCTCTTCGATGCCTGCCGCCGGCGCTCGTCGTCGCCGGGATGCACCGCTCCGGAACGTCGCTGGTCGCCTCGCTTGTTGCCGGGGCCGGGGTATCGATGGGGACGCGGCTGCTCGCGGCCGGACGTGGCAACGAGCGGGGCCACTTCGAGGACCTCGACTTCCAGGAGTTTCACCAGAGGGCGCTGCGGGCCAACGGTCTCCATGGCGACGGCATCGTCCCTGCGGGCCAGCCGGCCGTCCCCGAAGGGCTTCTCTCGCGAGCCCGCGAGCTCGTCGCTGCCCGGCGCGCCACGGGGAAGCCGTGGGGTTGGAAGGACCCGCGGACGCTCCTGTTCCTCGACTTCTGGAGCGAGGTTGCGCCCGAAGCCTCATGGTTGCTCGTCTTCCGCAGCCCGTGGGAGGTGGCCGATTCGCTCTATCGGCGCCTCGACGAGACAACGACCTCCGATCCGCTTCTGGCCATTCACGCCTGGATGCATGCCAACCGCCTCCTCCTCGACTTCGCCCGCCGTCATCCCGGCCGCTGCCTCGTCCGCGAGTTGGGGCAGGTGACGGCGGAGCCGCGGCGCACGTTCGCCGTCATCCGTGACCACCTCGGCGTGCCCCTGGGCAAGCCTCCTGCCTGCTTCGATCCCGCGCTCCTTGGCGGCGATCGCTCGGTGATCGAAGAGCAGGCCGAGCTCGTCCGCACGCTCCTCCCCGAGGCCGATGCCCTCTACCACGAGCTTCGTCGCGAGGCGGGATCGGCGGTGCCGCTCCCAGCAACGCGGCGCCGCGCTCACGATGATCCGCGCCGCGCCGCTGCCTTGACGGGAGTCACGGCCTGGGCCCGGGCGAGCCGGACGCAGATCCACGCCTGCGCTGCCCACGTCTCGGCCGTCGAGGCCGT
This sequence comes from Planctomycetaceae bacterium, assembly GCA_009691925.1. Lineage (GTDB taxonomy): Bacteria > Planctomycetota > Planctomycetia > Pirellulales > UBA1268 > QWOP01. The sequence goes on along the minus strand of SIAG01000100.1, from coordinate 2,537 downwards.
GGCCGCGCGGGATGCAGCGCTCGAGACGGCCGCGGAGACAAGTGCCGCGGCGGCAGAGGCCCGCGATGCCCTGGCGCGCGAGGCCGCTCTTGTCCGGAGCGAAGCGGCCCGAGAGGTCACCGCGGTCCGTGCTGAGATGGCCTGCAATTCGATCGAGGTCCGCGCCGCGGCCGAAGCCGAGATCGCGGCCGTGCGGGCGGAGCTGTCGCGAGTGACGGCAGCCTGTGCCGACACGACCCGGCAGGTCCTCGATGAAGAGGCGAGTCGGTCGGCCGAGATCGCGCGGCAGCACGACGAGATCGAAGCCCTCCTCGGCGAGCTCCACCGGGTCCATATCCGGCTCGACGAGGCGACCGGCGTCGCGGCGCTCAAGCCCCGGAAGTGGACGGTCGACAAGGTGCGCCGCGAGGCCTCGCGGCTCGCCCGTCAGGCGCGGCGGATCGTCCGCAAGCAGGTGCTCGGTGGCAGAAAGGGAGATCGACAACGATGAGCGACATCGCTGGACAGACCGTCGACGCCACGCCTCTCGAGCACCGGTTCGCCCCCCTTCGCCGCGTCATCCATCCCGGATCGCTCGGCATCGAGATCGGCCCGTTTCTCAATCCCCTCGCCGCGAAGCGCGATGGATACCGGACGCTCGTCGTCGACCGCTACGATTCGTCGACGCTTCGTGAGAAGGCGCGGGAGAGGGGGTCGAAGCCCGCCGAGATCGAGCGGATCGAGCCGGTCGATTATGTCGGCGATGCCTCGCGTCTCCTCGATCTCGTCCGCGGGCAGGGATTCACCGGACAGGTCGACTGGATTGTGAGCTGTCACAATTTCGAACATCTCCCCGACCCGATCCGCTTCCTCCGCGACTGCGAGGCCCTCCTCGCGCCGGGCGGGGTGCTGGCGATGATCGTCCCCGACAAGCGCTGCTGTTTCGATCGCTTCCAGCCGACTGCCACCGCCGCGGGGATGCTCGAGGCGGCGGAGGAGATCCCCACGACAGCCTCCGAGGCATGGGCCGCGTTCCGGCAATTCAGCTCCAGTGCTGTCGTCGACCGTAGCGGGAGGAAGACGATCGCCTGGGGGCTCGCCGAGAGTGATCCGGAGCGGATGCTGATGGGCGATCCGCGTCCCCACCACGCGCGTCTGCAGCGTCAGCTCACGGAGGGGCGTGATCCGGACTTCTGCGGTCACCGCTGGCGGTTCACGCCGGCCGTGTTCGAGTCGATCCTCTTCGATCTCCGCATCCTCGGCCGGGTGGGCCTCGAGGTTGACGAAGTCATCCCCACGGTCCACGGGGAGTTCACGGTGAAGCTTCGGGCCGCGGCGCCGGGCGAGCTCTCCGTGGAGGAGATCCGCCAGCGGAGAACCGATCTTTGCATCCGCGCCGACGACGAAGCGGCGGTGGTGTCGCGGGCCTACCGGGCGCTCGAGGCGGAGCTGGCAGTGGCCCGGGTGGAGCTGGCTCGTGTCGCCCACGCGGCGTGAGGATTCAGTTCGTCGAGGGCGCCCGCCCCCGACGTTCCCCACGCAGCCAACATGCTGCGTGAATTCCCTCGGGCCCGCGCGAATCGGCTAAAATACTGAGCCGTTGCCCCAAGCTCCCCGAGGACGTTGCCGATGTCGGACAAGCAGGAAGAACAGGTGCTCGTGGTGCCGCGGGCGGTGTTCGAGCGGGTCGGGGTGTTTCAGGGCTTCAGTGCCGACACCGCCGCCTACCTTCCCCACCTCCTCGATCCGCGCCACACCTGCTGGCAGCCGCGCGGGAAGGTCGAGGAAGATTCCTCCTTCAAGCAGCTGATTCCGTACTGTGTCCTGTCCGCGATCGGCGACGATGGTGTCCGTCGGTTTCTCGCCTACACGCGCGGAGGTGGTCAGGGAGAGGCACGCCTGCGGGCGAAGCGATCGGTGGGGATCGGTGGCCACATCTCCACACTCGACGGCGGGGCGGGAGACGATGCCTCGTATGAGGCCGGGATGCGCCGCGAGCTCGACGAGGAGGTGGCGATCGGCGGCGCCTGGACATCCCGCTGCGTCGGCCTGATCAATGACGATGCCACGCCGGTGGGGAGTGTCCATCTCGGCATCGTCCATATCATTGATCTCGAATCCCCAGACGTTTCGTCGCGCGAGGCCGATCTCCTCGACTGCGGGTTTGCAACGCTCGCGGAGCTCCTCGTCGATCGCGACCGCTTCGAGACCTGGTCGCAGATCACCCTCGACGCTCTCCAGGCCGGCCGGCTCGCCTGACCGCGACGCGGATGAAAGCAGCGTGCCTCCATGCCGACCTACCTCGACAACCACGCCACCACCCGCCTCGATCCGCGTGTCCTCGACGCGATGCTGCCGTGGCTGACGGAACGCTACGGCAATGCCGGCAGCGCCACGCATGGCATGGGGCGCGAGGCCCGCGATGCGGTCGACGCCTCGCGCGCCCGGATGGCGGCGGCGGTGGGGACCGATCCGCGCGAGATCGTGTTCACATCCGGTGCCACCGAGGCGATCAACCTCGCCCTCCAGGGGGCGGCGTCGCGGCACGGGATGCGGGA
>SIAG01000099.1 GCA_009691925.1 Planctomycetaceae bacterium | reverse complement strand
GTTTCAGAGAATCGGCAGAACCCGCCCGTCGTCGAGAAGGTTGTAGGGGCGGCCGAGGCTGTCGATGGCCTCGAGGTCGTCGATCCCCATCGCGGCGTAGACCGTCTTCACGACGTCGCCCGGGGTTACCTTCTCCTCCGGATATTCGCCGCGCGGATCGGTGCGACCGTGGACCACCCCCCCGCGGATGCCGCCGCCGGCCATGACGACGCTCATGCAGGCTGTCCAATGGTCGCGTCCGGCGCCCCCCGGGCCCCCCGACCGCGGATCGCCGATCTTCGGCTTCCGCCCCATCTCACTCGACACCAGCAGGAGTGTCGAGTCGAGGAGACCACGGTCGTCGAGGTCGCCGACGAGACCGGCGAACGCCCGGTCGAACTCCGGGAGGAGATTCTCCCGCAGGCAGCTGAAGTTGTTGGCATGGGTGTCCCAGCCGCCGCCGCTGGCGCACTTCTTCGACACCACCGCATCTTCCTCCGACCAGAAGACGGTGATGTACGGCACCCCCGCCTCGACAAGCCGTCTAGCCATGAGCAGACTCGTGCCGTTGATGGTCGGGCCGTAGAGCGCCCTGACATGCTCCGGCTCGCGATGGATGTCGAAAGCGCCAGCAGTCGACGAGGCGGCGAGGAGGTCGAACGTCCGCTCCTGCTGGCGAGTGTAGTTGCCTATTGCAACCTCGAGATCGAGGTCATGGCGGAGGCGGTTGAGGCTGTCAAGGAGACCGCGGCGGTCGGTGAGACGGCTGGCTCCGGCGGCGTCGACAGCGAGATCGGGGACGGTGAACCGCATCGGGTCGTTGAAGGTCCCCTCGAGGAAGAACGGGTCGTGTTCGAGGCCCAGCCGGCCGGCGAATTGCCCCGGGCGCGTGTAGGGGGCCTGGCTGGGACGGTAGGGGAGCGTGATCGTCTGCGGCAGCGACGGATGAAGCGGCCGGCGCGAGCCGACGACCGCCGCCATGTGGGGCCAGTCGGTGGGAAACGGGCGCCGGTCGTTGCCCATCGTCCGGAAGGTGATATCGGGGGCGTGGCCGGTGAGGTTGAAGTAATACCCGGCGTGGTGGTCGCCAGTGGCGAGACCTGAATCGGTGACCCCATGGACGAGCGCGATTTTGTGCCCCTGCTTCGCCGTGAGGGGGAGGTGCTCGCAGATCGTGAGCCCCGGGGCTGTCGTGGCGATGGGGCGGAACTCGCCGCGGTATTCGGCCGGGGCGGCGGGCTTCAGGTCCCACAGGTCGACATGAGACGAGCCGCCGCAGAGGAAGAAGAGGATCGTCGACTTCGCCTTGGCGGCTCCCGCGGGGAGCGCCGCGGCCCCGGGCCGTGTGGCCAATCCCGTCAGCCCGGCTAAGCCCGTCGCGCTAGCGCGGAGCATAGCACGGCGGCCCTGCGGTCGACCGTCGGAACGCCGCCCCGGAAAGAGTCCCGTGGGTGGATTCAAATCGCCGAGCATGGCTCCCCCTTCCTGTCTTCCCGGCCGCGGGCCCACACTCTCCTACGATACACCCCGGGAGGAGAGGGATGCGAGGCCAGCGCGGAGACTGCCCGACTAGTCCCCCGCCTCGGCCTCCCCCCCGTCCCGCGACACGAGGGCCACGTAGACGCGGTTGTCGGTGCTGTCGGCGAGGAGCGCCACCGCGCCGTCGGCCCGGACGGTCATCACCCCGCCGGCGTGGAAGGCGTAAGGATTGTCATCGTTGGCAACATTGATAACCGTACAGCCCGCTTGCTTGGGATCGAGGTCGGTAGCGCCGCTCAAGCCGCGCGTGAGTCGGGCCGTGTTGAAATCTCCGTAGAAGCAGGCCACGAGGAGATTGCCACCGGCGGCATTCGCGGGCACCCGGCGCCCCTTGAACCAGCGCTGTTGCCTCCCAGCTTCCTCGATGAAGCAGAGCGTTTTGGAGAGCCCGTCGGTGACTTCCCGAAACCGCACGCGCCGCGCCGTGGCGATATTCTCGGCGCCGAACAACGAGTTGGAAGTCGGCACGGGAGGGAGACCGACGCAGACGGCAAGGCTCGCATCGATCCCCCGCAGGGGCGCGTAGTCGGCCCGCGGCATCGGGTAGGGGACGCCGGCCGGCATGCCGAAGTTTTGCAGGAACGCGTTGTAATCGGCGGGCATGCCCGACGGGGTGGAGGGACAAATAAACACCGGCACCGGCGTCCGTACCTCCACGTTGCCCTGGCCCCGCGGGAATGGCGCCAGGTCGGGATCGATCCCTGGGCCGCCTCCTGGTTCGACACAGTGTCGCCAGGCCGGCTTACCAGTCCATCGACTCTGCCTCCAGTCTGGAGTCGCACTGCCGGAAACCCCGACAAGCTGTGAAATCCGTAAGGATCGACTGCTTATTCCGGCATCTCCACGACCGCCTTGATGACGCCGCTGGCCGGCTCGAGGAGCGTGGGGAACGTGGCAATGGTGTCGGCAAACGGGATCCGGTGGGTGATCCAGGGGGCGGTGCCGATCCGCCCCGCCTCGATCAGGCCGATGATCCGACGAAAGTCTCGGGAAAGGGCGTTGCGACTGGCGAGGATCGAGAGCTCGCGGCGGTGCATGAGCGGCGCATGGGGGAACGACACCTCCGCCTGAGTGATCCCCACGAACACGATCCGCCCTCCGAAGGCCGCGTAAGCCAGCGCCTGCCCCATGCTGGCATGGCTCCCGGTGGCATCAACGACCACCTCGCAGAACCGGCCGTCGGTGAGCTCGCGGACGGCATCGAGATCAGCGGCGGCGCCTGTGGCGAGGAGCGTGTCGGCGACCCCCATCCGCTCCCGCACGAACGCCAGCCGGGCCGCCACCCGATCGATGACGATCACCCGCGCCCCCGAGAGTTTCGCGAACTCCACCACCGACAAGCCGATCGGCCCGGCCCCGATGACGAGCACCGTCTCGGAGGCCGTCGGCGCTCCTCGGTCGATGGCATGGCAGCCGATGGCGAGCGTCTCCACGAGCGCATTCTGCTCGTGCGCGAGTCTCGGCGAGCGGTGGAGCTTCCGGGCCGGCACCGTGAACAGCGGCCGCAGGCCGCCGTCGCAGTGGACACCGAGCGTCTGATGATGCTCGCAGCAGTTGGTGAGGCCGCGTCTGCAGGAGTGGCACTGCTGGCAGTTGATGTAGGGCTCGACGCAGCACCGGTCCCCGGGGGCGACGCTCTCGACCCCTGATCCCACCGCCACCACCTCGACGCCCAACTCGTGCCCCGGGATCCGCGGATAGCTGAAGAAGGGCATCTTGCCGAGATAGCCGCCGTAGTCGGTGCCGCAGATCCCGACGGCGCGGACAGCGACGACCGCGTCGCCCGGCCCCGGCGCCGCCGGCTCGGGGATGTCGATAACCCGGAAGGCGTGGGGCTTCTCAAGTTGAAGGGCCTGCATAATGGATAGTTCCGGGGGAGAAATCAGCCGACATCGAGCCCGTAGAACTGGGCGGCGTTGCCCCCTTCAATCGCCTCGCGCTCAGCGGCGGCAAGCGGCGCGAGGAAATCACGGACGATCCCAATCACCTCGGCATACTCGGCGGCAAGCGTGCAGACCGGCCAGTCGCTGCCGACCATGAGCCTTTTCGAGCCAAAGGCCTCGAGCGCCACCTCGAGGTAGGGGGTGAAGTCGGACCGCTTCCAGCCCTGCCAGTCGGCCTCGGTGACCAGCCCCGAGAGCTTGCAAAAGACGTTGCCATGGGCCCCGAGCGCTTTCAGATCCTGCCGCCAGGGGTCGAGCTCCCCCGCCTTCATTCGCGGCTTGATCCGCGGCTTGGCAAGATGATCGAGGACAAAGGGCTGCTCGGGAAACCGGCCGACAAGCTCCGCCGCTGCAGGCAACTGCTGCGGATAGAGGAGGAGATCGTAGGTGAGGCCGAAGGTCGCGAGCTTTCCGATGCCATGGAGAAACGATTCGCCAAGGAGGAACCGCGGATCAGGCTCGTCCTGGACGACATGCCGAACGCCAACGAACTTCGGCCGCTCCGCGAGCTCCCGGAGCTGATCCTCGACGTGCGTGCTCCGCAGGTCGACCCAGCCGACGACGCCGCGGATGAGCGGATTGGCATCGGCAAGCTTCAACAGCCAGCGACTCTCCTCGAGGGATTGCCGCGCCTGGACGGCGACGGTGCCGTCTATCCCAGAGGCGGCGGCAAGCGGCGCAAGATCCTTTGGAAGGTGGTCGCGCGCCAACCGCTCCATCCCGGTGCCGATCCAGGGATACTCGGCGGCAGAATAGCTCCAGACATGGTGGTGGGCATCGATCCGCATGGCGAGAGCTCCTCGGTACTGGACGGGGACGGACGACGCCTGCGCGAAACGTCAGTTGTTCTCTGGCAGTCCCTCGACATGGCCGACATTGTGCACCGGCGCGAAGATCGCCTGCACCTCGGCGAGCAGTTCGCCGTCGATCGGCTCCGCCGCCCAGGTTGCCCAGTCGCGGATGTTGGCCGGATTGGCGCTCCCCGCGATCGTCGTCGCGATCAGCGGGTTTTCCAACGAGAACTGGAGCGCGAGCTTGGCGATCGGTGTGCCGCGAGCCCGGCACAGGGCGGCGGCCTCGCGCGCTGCTGCTTTCACGCTCTCCGGCTCCTTGAGCCAGGCCGGCAGCGAAGCGTCAGTCAGAAGCCGGGCACTAAACGGCCCGGCGTTCATGACGCCGATCCCGCGCTCCACGAGCCACGGCACCGTCTCCTCGGCGAAGCGCGTGTTTTGGAGCGTGTATTGGTTGTAGTTGAGGGCGCAGTCGACGTCGGCCTGGTCGCAGACGAAATGGAAGATCTTCTGCGGATAGCCGCTGAAGCCGATAAACCGAGCCTTGCCGGCATTGCGGATCCGCTGCAGCGCCGGAATTGTCTCGTCCACCAATTGCTGCATTGGCACGAACTCGATGTCGTGGCAGAGGATGATGTCGAGATGGTCGGTGCCGAGGCGGTGGAGCGAGACATCGACACTCTCCGCGACCCGCCTAGCGGAGAAGTCGAAGTGGCCGAGGTCGTATCGCCCCAGCTTCGTGCAGAGCGTGTAGGAATCCCGCGGCACGTCCTTGAGTGCGATCCCAAGGAGCACCTCGCTCATCCCCCGGCCATAGAAGGGGCTCGTGTCGATGAGGTTCATCCCCAGGTCGAGGGCCACCCGCACGCTCGCGAGAGCCTCTTCAACTGTTACCCGGCGGAACTCGGCCCCGAGCGAGGAGGCCCCGAAGGCGAGGATCGGCACCTCAAGGCCGGTCCGGCCGAGCAGTCGTCGCTTCATGAGAGGATTCCCAGTGAGTCAGGAGAAAGTGCGGCAGCCGACGGTCAACAGCAGATTGGCCCACGGGGCCTGCTCGGCGGTCTGGATCGTGAGGACATGATCGACCGACGCCACCGCCTCGTAGAAGTCCCACTTCAGAATCGGCTCGAGCTCACAGTGGGCCCCGGCCGCGGCAAGGATCCGCCGGTACTCGGCCCACACCGGCGGATCGCCCGGGGTGGCGGCGGCGTAGGGATCGCTGCGGTCGATGCCCATCGTGTTGACCCCATCGATCCGCACCGTGCCGAGGATCGCCTCGAGAACCTGCGCGACGGTGGGGATCCCGGGGGAGAGTTGCAGCGAGACCAGCTCCGCCCGCGGCCCGCGCTTGTTCGACGCGGGGTAGTTGCCGTCGGCGATGAGCACCTTCGAGTGGTGCCCGGCCTGGGCGAGGATGCGGAGGATGTCGGGGTGGACAAGCGTGGTGTTGAGCATGGAGGGCAAGACGCTTTTTTATGGGCTGGAGCGGGGAGCGATGGTGTCGAGAGCGCGGATGCTGTCGATCGTCATCCGCGCGGCGGTGTCGGCATCAGGGAGGGGAAAGACCTCGGCCGAGAGAGAGCCCGCATAGCCGATGTGACGCAGGGCCACGGCGATCGGCGCCGTAGCCGTGTGGCCGCTCCCCATGGCGCGGCGGTTGGAGTCGGCCCAGTGGACATGGCCGACGAGATCGCCACACTCGACCAGGGCCGCGGCCGGATCGGCCTCCTCGATGTTCATGTGGAACAGATCACAGAGGAGCTTGACGTGGTGGATGCCCCGGCCACGGAGGAACGAGGCCGCCTCACCGACCTGCGTGAAGAGGTTCGTCTCATAGCGGTTGAGCGGCTCGTAGAGGAGCGTCTGCCCGTGCCCAGCGGCATGCCGGCCGAGGTGGTGGAGGGCCGCGGCGAGGTGCTCGAGGGCGTCGGCCCGTGACATCTCCCCCTCATGGCGCCCCTGCATCGATCCGATGATCACCGGCGCTCCATGGTCGGCCGCGATGTTGATAAGCAGTTCGATGAAGTCGCGGGCCTCCGTGCGGATTCGCGCGTCGCCGTGGGTGAGCGAGAGCTTGTGACGGACCCAGCCCGCGCCGCTCCCCACCGCCGCCAGACGGAGCCCGTGGTCGGCGAGTCTCCCGGCCAGGCCGCACTCGGCCAGTTGCTCGCTCCCCGTCGGAAAGACCTCCACCGCATCGAAGCCGAGCTCGGCCGCCCGCCGGCAGCCGACCTCGAGTGCCTCGACCGGAGAGGCCCCGTGGAACACAAACGGCCCCTGCCGGGCCTCGTTCACGAGGCACACCGTCACCGCGCTGTTCATGCGACCGACCCCCGCTGTGGTGCAAACAGCGGCCGGAGGTGCCGCTGGTAGAGATTTTCTGTCACCTGCCGGCCGACGATGTCGCGATGGGCCAGGAGGAGATCGGTGTAACGGGCACCCTGCTTCGCCGCCACCTTGAAGGAGACATGGAGGAGCTGCCGGACATGGGGATTGAAGCGGGGATCGGCAGGAAGATGACGGATCGCCGCCGCCAGCCGCGGCCCATCCCAGGAAGCCAGCTCCGCGGCCGACGGGAGCCGGGCCCGGTCGATGTCGATCACGCTCGCATAGGGAGCGCAGAGCTCGTCGATAGCCCCAAGGGCGTAGGAATAGATCTCCCGGGTGAGGGCCAGACCGTCCCCCCCCGCTTCGGAGAGGCCGATGATCTCCTCGAGCCATGTCGTGCCGGCTGTCTTCACATGGACGCCGGCCCCGCTGCGCTCGAGGGCCCGGCGGATGACGGGATAGAGGGAGAACTTGTCGCTCCCGCTGTGGACGGAGAGCTTGAGCCCAACCGGCAGACCGTAGGTGGACGCCGCATGGGCAAGGACGGCCAAATCGTCATTGAACTCGCGCTCGAAGGCGACGAGATCCCCGACGTAATCGACCCCCTTGTTGAACCGGCCGGTGAACTTCGGGGCGATCGTATCGAGCGGGACACGTTCATCGGCCAGCAGGCAGAGGATCACCAGCAGCTCGCGCGGCGTCTGCGGGCTGTCGGTCTCGTCCAGGCTCACTTCCGTCACGAACCCGGCCCCCCCCTTCCGCGCCTTGATGTGGCGATGGATCGCGCCAGCCTCCCTGGCGGCGAGGAGATAGTTGCCGGCGATCGCTGCGACGATGTCGCCGGTGAGGACGAGCGGCTCCGCCACCCCCGCCACATTCAGCGTCCGTGTCAGCTCCGGATGGCGGGCCACGAAGGCGGCGATCTCCGCCACCGTTGCCGGATTGCCGATCGAGTCGGCGACATCGATCGTGAAGAAATCGCTCGTGTCGAGGAACCGCTCGACCGTCTCCAGGCGGATGTGGTCGGCATCGACAAACCACGGATGGCCCCAGCCGCGCTCTTCCACCGCCTTGGCCGCGGCCGCCCGGACGCTCGGTGGCTGGCTGCCGACGAAGCCGTGCTCGCGGTTCGATTTGTTCCACACGGGGGCGACGAGTACCCCGTCGGCCTCGAGTTGCTCGAAGGCCGCCAGCTGGGCGGCAGCCTGATGGGCGAAACGGTCTCCGACACCGAACGACAGCCGGGGGAGGCGGGCGCTTGAGGGGGCGTGCATCGGGCGGTCCTGGTTCAAACGTCGAGGTTCTTCACGTCGAGGGCGTGGCGCTCGATGAACTCGCGCCGCGGCTCCACCTTCTCCCCCATCAGGACCCGGAACAGATCGTCGGCCGCGGCGGCGTCGGTCATCGTCACCCGGAGCAGGGTCCGGTTGGCGGGGTCGAGCGTGGTGTCGCGAAGCTCCTCCGCGTTCATCTCGCCAAGACCCTTGAAGCGAGTGATCGACAGCCCCTTTTCACCGGCACGGCGGACGGCGGAGAGGAGACTGCGGAGATCCTCCAGACCGATGACGTTCTCGCCGCGACGGAGCGAGTAGCGGGCATCCTCGGTGCCAGTGCGGTCCTCGGGAAACAGCGACTCGATGCCGAAGCCCATTTCCTTGAGCTCGGCCAGGCCGGAATTGATGCTCCGCACCTCGTGGAGATCGACGATCACGAGTTGGTCTTCATGCTCCACCGACTGCGCGGCGGCGCCCGGCGCCGCGGGGGCTTGCGCATCCTCGGCACGCCCCACCGCCAACGCGCCGCCAACGGCCTTCTCTTTCCCCTTTACGAAGGCCTCGAGTTGATCGCGGCTGGAGAACCAGTGCTCCTCGCTCCCGAAATAGACATGGAACATCGGCAGCTTGGCGGTGGCTGTGTCACGGCGGGCGGCATGGTCGCGGAGGCTGATCCCGCGCCTTTCCAGGGCGACCAGGGCCTCCTCGAGGCCGGCGAGCGTGCGGCAGAGCTTCTGCATCGTCGCCCCGGAGATCTCGCGGCCGTCGCCGGGGAGGAAGACGCCCTCGCCGAGGCCCTGGTCGAGGAGCTGCGTCTTCATCTGCTCTTCGGTCTGCACGTAGTAGACATGCTTCTTGTTGCGGACGCGGAACAGCGGCGGCTGGGCGACGTAGACATGCCCCGCGGCGACGAGCTGGTACATCTGCCGGTAGAAGAACGTCAGCAAAAGGGTGCGGATATGCGATCCGTCGACGTCGGCGTCGGTCATGATCACGATCTTGTCGTAGCGCCGCTTGCCGAGATCGGCGTCGGTGCCGATGCCGGCGCCGATCGCGGAGATGACACTGCGGACCTCCTCGTTGGCGAGGACCTTGTCCTCCCGGCTCTTGTAGGCGTTGATGATCTTGCCGCGCAAGGGGAGGATCGCCTGGTACTCACGGTGCCGGCCCCCCTCCGCTGAGCCGCCGGCCGAATCACCCTCGACGAGGTACAGCTCGCAGCGGGCCACGTCGCGGCTGGTGCAGTCGCGGAGCTTGCCGGGGAGACCGCCGCCGGAAAGTGCCCCCTTCCGCTCGCGGAGAAGTGCCTTGGCCTTGAGTGCCGCCGCCCTGGCCTCGGCGGCGAGCACGCCCTTCTGGACGATCGCCTTGGCGTTTTTCGGGTTCTCCTCGAGGTACTTAGCGAGGCAGTCGCCGACGGCGGAATTGATGATCCCCTCCACCTCGCCGTTGCCGAGCTTCGTCTTCGTCTGCCCCTGGAACTGCGGTTCGGGAACGCGGACGCTCACCACCACCGTGAGGCCCTCGCGGACGTCGTCACCGGTGGGGATGAGATCCTTGTAGAGCCCCGTCTTCTTGCCGTAGGAATTGAGTGAGCGGGTCAGCGCGGCCCGAAAGCCGGAGACGTGCGTCCCTCCCTCTGTCGTCGAGATATTATTGACGTAGCTGTGGAGATTCTCGGTGAACTCGCCGGTGTATTGCATGGCGATGTCGAACGACACCCCCTCCTGCTCGCCGACGATCGAGATCACGTCGGCGTGGATCGGGTCGCTCGAGCGATTGAGCCACTCAACGAATTCGACGATCCCTCGCTCGTAGAGATACTCCTCCGACTGGCCGCTGGCGGCGTCGGAAAAGCCGATCCTGACGCCCGAGTTGAGGAAGGCCAGCTCCTGGAGGCGGCGGGCGAGGATGTCATAGGAAAACTTCGTCGACGGGAAGATCTGCGGATCGGGCTTGAAGGTCGTCTTCGTGCCGGTGCGGGTGGTAGTGCCGACGTTGCGTACGGGCCCGGCGACCACGCCACGCTCGTACTCCTGCTGCCACAGATGGCCATCGCGCGAGACCTCCACCTCGCACCACTCAGAGAGGAAGTTCACCACCGTGACGCCGACCCCATGGAGGCCACCGGAGGTTTGGTAGGCCCCTTTCTGGAACTTGCCGCCGAACTTCAGGACCGTCATCACCCCCTCGAGGGTCGAGACGTCGCGGTCCATCTCTTCCGAGAGCTGCGCGTGCTTCTCCACGGGAATGCCGCGGCCGTCGTCCTCGACGGTGACACTCCCGTCGACGTTCACCATCACGCTCACCCGCTTGGCGTAGTTGGCCATGCACTCGTCGATCGAGTTGTCGACGACCTCGTAGACGAGGTGGTGGAGGCCGCGGGCGGTGTTGTCGCCGATGTACATGCCGAACCGTTCGCGGACATGCTCGCGGTCGGAGAGATGGAGCAGATCCTCGGACGTGTAGCCGGGTGTGCGGGTCTCGTCAGCCATGGGACGGGTCCTCCGGGGATGACGGGGCGGGGGCCGGAAGCCGAGAGTCATCGGCCCACATCGATGCGGACGGTCGGTTCGATTCGGAACGCTCGATCGGCTCGGAGAGGAGGCGGCAGCGGATGTCGGTGATCCCTTCCGCCGGGACCAACTCCGCCAGGCGGGTGATGGCCTGGCGCTTGTGGAATCCCATCTCTTGCACGATCGCCGAATGGGTCACGAAGACCTCGAGCACGCCGCGGCGGACGAGCCCGGGCTGGGAGGCGGCCCGGAGATGCTCCGGCACCACCTGCTGCCAGGCGTCGACGAGTCCCGAGGCCGCTTGCTCACGGTCATATCCGGTCCTGGCCAGGAGGCGGCTCATCAGCCGGCCGATGGCCTTCGGTCCTGTGGGCGGGGATTCATCGTACGGCATGCGGTGGATTGGCAGGGGGAATGGAGCGGGGGAAACGTTCAAAAGCCACGGCGTCGACCGGCCGGTCAGTCGGCGGCCAGCGGCATGATCACGTAGCCGTAGCCGTCGGTGGTCGTGCAGACGCAGGCACTCTGGGCGTCGGTGAGCTCCACCGTCACGGCCGTGTCGGCATCGAGCACACGGAGGAAGTCACTCACGAAGCGGGGATCGAGTTTGATCCGAACCGTCTCGCCAGGGTGGTCGATCGGCAATTCGATCCGGCTCTCGCCACTCTCGGCCGACCGTCCCGTGAGGACCAGTTGCCCCGGCTCGAAGGTGAAGTCGACCCCCTTCGAATGCTCACTGGTGACGATCGCCGCCTGACGGACCGCCGCGAGGAGCGGCCCAGCGACGAGGTTCACTCGGATCGCATCGGGACGGGAGGGGAAGACGTCGCGCCACCGCGGGAAACGCCCCTCGACAAGCCGCGACGAGATCGTTGTCGAACCGCTGTGGAAGAGAATCTCACTCGGGCGGACGGCCACCCGCACCGGCACATCCGCTCCCGAGAGGCAGCGCTCCACCAGCTGCATCGCCCGTGCCGGGACCCTCGCGGCGCTCGCCACGAAGGCGGGGGTCGAGGGGCATGCCCCTGAGATCGTGGCGCCGCTGTCGACCTCACGAAGGCCGAGATCGTCGCCTTG
>SIAG01000098.1 GCA_009691925.1 Planctomycetaceae bacterium | reverse complement strand
GGCTTCAACAACTCCATTCTCGCCCTGGGGTCTTCTTGTTTGCGCTGAGTCGGCTGGCACGGCCGCCAGCCTGCAACGCTAGCATTGATGTGCTGGCATGTGATGCGGTTGCCACGAAGGGACTTGCGGCTATCTTCGTGCCATTCGTGCCAGCCACCAAATCTGGGAGAGTTAGGCGATCTGCTGGGAGCTGACAGCGCCACGGGCTGGTATCAGGACAGGCGGCAGGCTTTCCAGGGTCGATCGCCGTGCTTCGGCGAGCCCTGGAGAGGCGATCGCGGTCGCCGTGACGACGGTTGCCGGCCTGGAGCGTGGCGGCTGCGGTACAGGCCGCCCTGGCAGCGGACGCAATCGCTGCCCAAGAAGACGCTTCGCAGGCGGAGTCAACGCCGCTCGTCCGCAGGGACGGGCGGGGCGGCAGGCCCATGCGGCGGTGACAGTTGTTGTCAGGCGCGTGCTGGGCCTTCTTGAGCCCGGCGTCGCTCCAGGCTCGGGCCGCGTCGGTGGCCTATCGTTGACGTCAGGCTGCCCGACGGGCTGGCGATGCCGTGGCCGTCTGACGGCGGTAGTACCAGCCGAAGTAGCTCCGGGCTGCCGTCGCCAGAGCGCCGGCTTCGTCGAGGTAGGGGGAAAGATCGCGGACCTGCCGCGGGCCGACGTTGCAGCGATCGAGGCTCGTCACCGGGGTCTCGATCCCCCACTCGTCGCTCAGGGCGGCGAGGTCGGCGTCGAGGGACTCCAGATCGAGGAGCCGGGTGTTGCCCCAGGCCTGCCCGCCGACGTCGAAGAAGTTGTTGTATTTGGGAAGCTCGCGCCGCAGGATCGCGCGCTCGAGGAAGATCGGAAACGATCCGGTCTTCGCGGCGGCGATCAGCGGCGTGATCGGCTCGGCGCCGAAGTCGTAGCTCTTCCAATACTCAAACAACGACACGAGCATCGCCAGCGGCTCGCGGACGACGCCGATGATCCGCAGCGGCGGCCGCGGGAAGGAGAGAATGTGGCGGGCGAGGCTGTCGACGGCGTTGCGCCCTGAGCGCCCCAGGAAGCGCAGAGACTGCGGGGCGAGCCCGAGTCGGTCGAGCGATTCCCGGACCGAAAGATGGCTGACCGGGTGAATCGGGTCGGGTTTGACGAAGGCGGCGTCTGGGAATGTCGCCCGGAACCACTTCACCATCGAGTGCCCGGCGGTCTTGGGGTAGTGGGCGAAGGCGATCCCATGCCGGCGACTGTAAAGCATCGATTCGCCCCTCCGCATCCCGTCAGCGGATCCCTTCCCTGGGATCGCTCGCCGACTGCGGAGCCATCGACGCGATGCTGAAGCCTTCTTCACACGCCCGGGGCGGGGGCGGAGCAGCTTCTCCAGCCGACCGTGTCAGGTTGGGAAGATGTGCGTGTCGGGCAAGCCCTGCCGGCGGGAAGGGACGCACCGGTGGTGTCGCGGAGAGGGATTTCTATGATGGAGCATCGAGCGGGGTTTGCGCCCCGTGACGCCCGCCCACCCTCCTGAGGAATGCCCGATGAGCTCGCTTGCCGCTGCGATCCCCTCCCCTGCCCCGACCGCCCGGCAGCCGCTCCGCCTGGTGGTGCACGGGGCTGCGGGGAGAATGGGGCAGCGGATCATCGCCTCTGCGGGGGGGGAGCCGGCGCAGTGGACGCTCGTGGCGGCGGTCGACCGGGCCGGTCACCCGCGGACCGGGACTGATGCCGGGACCCTCGCCGGAGGGACGCCGGCCGGTGTCGCCATCAGCGACGGCTGGACCTGCCCGGCCGATGTCGTCATCGATTTCTCCCTCCCCGGCGCCGTGGCGGCGATCGCCGCGGCCTGCGTCGCCCGGAAGGTGCCGCTGGTCGTGGCGACCACCGGCCTCGAAGCCTCCGACCAGACGGCGATCCACGAGGCCGCCAAGCAGATCGCCATCCTCCAGTCGCCGTCGATGAGCTTGGCTGTGAATGTGGCGATGGATCTGGTGTCGCGGGCCGCGGCACTCCTCCAGCGCACCGGCGTGCGGGCCGATGTGGAGATCATCGAGTGCCACCACCGCCACAAGGAGGATTCACCGAGCGGCACGGCGCTCAAGTTCGGCAGCCTCGTCCAGGATGCGATGGGGCAAACGCGGGCCGCCCACGGCCGCGAGGGGCGCCCCGGCGCCCGGCCGGCCGACGAAATCGGCTACCACGCCGTCCGCGCCGGCGACAACCCCGGCGAGCACACGATCCTCTTCGGCCTCGAGGGGGAATCGCTCTCGGTCAACGTCCGGGCGACCAATCGCGATTGCTATGCCCGCGGGGCCCTGGCCGCCGCGGCGTTCCTCGCCGGGAAGCCGGCGGGGCTGTATTCGATGCGCGACGTCCTCGGGATCGCCTGAAGCCCCGCGCCCGCCGCAGAAACGGGTGTCCCGCGCCCGGGCGGCCCCGGCTACAATTTGACCTCTACCGTCCCGGGGGGATTGGGCCCTTGCTTCCGGGCTCGAAGTCACCGTCCGAGCATTTTTAATTTTCTGCAGGGAACAGCATGCGATTCAAGGCTTGGCTCCGATCGATCACGATGCTTGGCTTGCTGATCGGCTCGATGCTGCTCGGCAACGGCGCGCCGGCGGACGATTTCCCCGTGCCGCCAAACACCGAGAAGTCGACCGAGACACCGATCGATCCGGCCGAGGTCTGCCGGACTGCGAAGCTCCCCCCCGGCTTTGCGCTCCAGGTGTTCGCCGCCGAGCCCGATGTTCAAAACCCGATCGGCCTGTGTACCGATGCACGAGGCCGGGTGTGGGTGGCGGAGAACTTCACCTGGGCGGGGAGCAACCTCGGCGGATGGGATGACACGCTCCGCGACCGGGTCACGGTGCTCACCGATACCGATGGCGACGGGACGCACGACGAGCGGACGGTGTTTTGGGATGGCGGCACGCGGCTGACGAGCGTGGCGGTGGGGCTCGGAGGGGTGTGGCTGATCGACCTCCCCCATCTTCTCTTCATCCCCGATCGCAACGACGATCTCGTCCCCGACGGCCCCCCCGAGATCGTCCTCGACGGGATCGACGAAAAGAGCGTCGGCCATACCCCCTGCAACGGCCTGAAGTGGGGCCCGGATGGCTGGCTGTGGGCTCGGCACGGGATCCAGGCAACGTCGCGGATCGGCGTCCCGGGGGCGGGGGATTCGCAGCGGGTGGAGATCAACACCGGCGTGTGGCGCTACCATCCCGGCCGCAAGGTCGTTGAGGGGGTGATCTCCGGGATGACGAACTCCTGGGGCACCGACTTCGACGAGCATGGCGAGGCGTTCGTCATCAACACCGTCATCGGCCATTTGTGGCATGCCGTCCACGGGGCACACACCGAGCGGATGTATGGCACGGATCTGGAGTCGCATGTTTACGACCTCGTTCCGCAGGTGGCTGACCACGTCCATTGGGATACCGGCGAGAAGTGGAGCGACATCCGCTTTGGCGTCTCCGACAAGACCAGCGCCGCCGGCGGGGGCCACGCCCACATCGGCCTGATGATTTACGGCGGCACCAACTGGCCGCAGGAGTACCGGGGCGGGGTGTTCACCCTCAACCTCCACGGCCGACGGATCAACCACGACCGTCTCGCGCCGCTCGGGGCCGGCTACACCGCGTCGCACGGCGAAGATCTCTGCTTCATCGCCGATCCCTTCTATCGCGGCATGGATCTCGTCAGCGGCCCCGACGGCGGGGTCTACATCGCCGATTGGTCCGATACCGGCGAGTGCCACGACCATGACGGCGTTCATCGCACCAGCGGCCGGATCTACAAGCTTGTCTACGGTGCCCCACGGACCCCGGCCCGCGTCGACGTCGCCGGGCTCGAAGGGACGGCGCTGCGCGGCAATCTCCTCGTCGCTGATCAGTGGTGGAGCCGCGCGGCGGTGCGCGAGTGGCAAAAGCGGGCGCTGCGGGGCGACGACCTCGCCGCCGACCTCGCCTGGCTCCGCGGGCATGCCGCCGAGGCTACCGATCCCGCTCATCGCCTCCGCGCCCTGTGGGCCCTGGCCGCGATCGACCAGCCGGCGGTGGCCCTCGATGAGGCCTTCCTCCTGGCTCGCCTCGACGACCCCGATCCGTTCGTGCGCAGCTGGGGGGTACGGCTCCTGGTCGACCAGTCTTCGCCGGGGGGCCGGCAGCCCTCTGCGGCGGCAGTCGAGCGGCTTGTCGCCCTGGCCGGCACCGATCTGGCCGGGCCGGTTCAGCTCCATCTCGCCTCGGCTGTCGGTCGGCTCGCCGACGGCCCCGCCTGGGATCTCGCGGCAGCGCTTGCCGCCCACGACACCTTCGCCACCGACGCCCAGTTTCCGAAGCTTGTCTGGTTTGGGCTGGCGCCGTCGGTCTCCCGGCATCCCGATGCTGCGGTGGCCCTCGCCGGCACCGCGGCGCTGCCGCAGCTGCGGCGTAACCTCGCCCGCTGGGTGGCCGGGCGGGTCGACGAGCGCCCCGACCTCGTGGCGACGCTCCTCAAGGCGGCCGTCGATGGGGATTCATCGCGGCGCCGTGACCTCGTCACCGGCCTGGCCGACGGCCTGCGGGGCTGGCGACAGGCCTCTCCCCCGGCCGGCTACGCAGAGCTGTCGGCAACGCTTGCGGCCTCTCCCGATCAGGCCACCGCGCAGGCCGTTCGCGAGCTCGACGTCCTCTTCGGCGCGGGGCGGGGCATGGAGACGGTGCGGCAGGTGGCCCTCGATGGCTCGGCCGCACCCGAGGCCCGGCGACAGGCAGTACGGACGCTCGTGGCGACGGTGCCCGAGGATGGCGCCGCGCTTCTCCAGGGGCTTCTGGGGGACCGTCCCGTGATCGCCGAGGCGCTGACGGGGCTGGCCCGCTACGACCATCCCGATACCCCGGAGAAGGCCCTCGGCTCGGCGGGGATCTATGCCCCTGCCGACCGGGCGGTGCTGGTCGATCTCCTCGCCTCGCGCCCGGCCTACGCCGCGAAGCTCCTCGACGCCGTCGAGAGGGGGCAGGTCCGGGCCGAGGAGATCTCGGCCTTCCATGCCCGGCAGATCGCCGATTTCAGCGACGCGGCGCTCGCGGAGCGGCTCGGGAAGCTGTGGGGGCAGGTGCGCGTCAGCGCGGCCGACAAGAGGGAGCTCATCGAGCGGTGGCGGAGCGAGCTCTCCTCCGACGTCATCGCGGCCGCCGATCGGGGGCACGGCCGGGCGCTGTTTGCCAGGGACTGCGCGAGCTGCCATGTCCTGTTCGGCGAGGGGCGCAAGCTCGGCCCCGATCTGACCGGCTCCAACCGCAAGAACCTCGACTACCTCCTCGAGAACGTCATCGATCCCGGCGCCAGTGTGGGGGCCGACTTCCGGGCGGTGTCGTTCGTTCTCGGCGACGGCCGGGCGCTGACCGGCGTGATCAGCGCCGCCGACGACCGGACCCTCACCATCCAGACCGCCCAAGCGCTGATCGTTCTCGACCGCCACGACATTGCCGAGCAGGTGGTGCAGCAGCAGTCGCTCATGCCCGACGGGCTCCTCTCCAAGCTCTCGGCCGACGATATCCGCGACCTCGTCGCCTACCTGACCTCGCCCGATCAGGTCCCCCTGGCGGACGACAAGACGGCAGCCTCCGGCAAGCCTTGAGCGAATCCGCCGGGAGCACCGGCGCACGCAGCGCGCGGAGGCGAAAGACTTGGACTGCCGCCAGATTGCGTTGAGAGGGTACATTTTCCGGCACCCGCCGGTCGGGCGGCAGTATGGCGGGCTTGCAGGAGTGGCACGTGGCGGACGACGATCGGCTCATCGTGCAGGCGAAGCTCCTCTACCGCGGCCCTAACCGCTGGTCGGCGCTGCCGGTCTATGAAGTGGAGGTCGACGCCGGGAGTCTGGCCGAATGGTCTCCCCGCAGCGATGCTGCCGCCATGGGCAGGATCGGCGGATGGCGGGAACGCCTCGAGACGACCCCCTACGAGGTCGCCGTGGAGCGGGCTGCGGCTGGTGACTCACCGCCGCGGCGGGCCGGCCCGTCCTTCGACGAGCTCGCCACGGCCTCCGGCCCCGGGCCGGTCCTCCTCTGGCTGGAGGCCACGCTCCTGGCGACGGCCGGGATCGTGCCCCGTTTCGCCCGCTGGGTGGGGGGCGGGCGGAGATTCCGCCTGGCGGTCGAGCTCGACGACGAGGAGGTGTCGGCCGCCGCGCTCGAGCTGGCGCGGAAACTGTTGCTGGCGGCGATCGACGACGGCCCGGTCGACATTGGGGAGGAGCTGGCGACGTTCGCCGAATTCGCTGACGACTCGCGGCTAGGGCCGAGCACGCGCGCTATCGTCCGCGCCGCCCAGGCCCGGGGCATCCCCTGCCGCCGGGTCACGAACAACAGCCTCTGCCAACTCGGCGAGGGGGTGTGGAGACGGCGGATCTGGACCGCCGAGACCGACGCCACCGGCGCCATCGCCGAGGCGCTGGCGCAGGACAAGCAGATGACCCGCATGCTCCTCGAGCAGGTCGGGGTGCCGGTGCCGCGCGGCCGGGTGGCGACGAGCGTCGAGGAGGCCTGCCTGGCCGCCGCCGAGCTCGGCTTCCCCGTCGTCGTCAAGCCGCGCGACGGCAATCACGGGCGCGGCATTTCGTTTGGGGTCCGTGACGACGACGACATGCACGAGGCGTTCGAGATCGCCATCCGCGAAAATCACCGCCGCTCCGGCGGCGTGATTGTCGAGCAGTTCGCCCATGGCGTTGCCCATCGCCTCCTTGTCGTGGGGGAGCGGTGCGTGGCGGCGGCCCGTGGTCAGAACGACGTCGTCGTCGGCGATGGTGTGCGCACGATCCGCGCGCTCGTCGACGACGTCAACCGCGACCCGCTCCGCGGTCCGAACTTTACCGACATCCTCTCGGTCATGAAGCTCAACGACCTGGCGGTGGGGCTGCTGCGGCGGCAGTCGCTCGAGCCGGGGAGCATCCCCGCCGTGGGACGCCGCGTGACGATCAAGGTCAACGGCGACCTGACCACCGACGAGACCGACGAGATCCATCCCGACGTCGCCCGTCACGCCGTCCTCGCCGCCCGGGCCGTCGGGCTCGACATCGCCGGCATCGATCTGGTCGCCGAGGAGATCGGTCGCCCCCTGTGGGAGCAGCGCGGGATGGTGATCGAGGTCAACGCCGGACCGGGGATGTTCATGCACATCGCCCCGAAGCAGGGGAAACCGCGGCCGGTGGGGGAAGCGATCGTCGACTTGATGTTTAAGGGGGAGGACGATGGTCGCGTGCCGGTGATCGCCGTCGCCCATGGTCCGGTGTCCGGGGAGGTGGCTGGTGCTCTGGCCAGTTTTCTTCGCGGAGGGGGCATCGTTGCCGGGATGACGGCCGGGACGCGGATCGATGTGCCGGGGCAGGCCCCGTATGAGTTCCCCGGTTCCGATCGCGACCGCGCGATCGCGCTGCTGGCCCATCCGCACGTCGAGGCGGTGATCCTCGTGAGCCGGCCGGCCGACGCGGCGGTCGAGGGGCTCGCCACGCTCCACTGCGAAGTCGCTGTTCTCGCGCCGATCGCCGGTCCCGACGACGCCGCCTCGGGGCCGATCGATCCCGCCACCGCCACGTTCCTCCACGCGATCGAGCCGGACGGCGTGGCGATCCTCGCCGCGGCCGCCCCCACGGCCGACGCGATCCTCGCCTCCGTCGGCCCGCGGGTGGTTCTCGTCGTCGACGGGCCGGTCGTGGGGGCGATCGCTGCCCGCGTCGGTGCCCATCGGATCTCCGGTGGACGTGTCGTCCAGCGCACTGGCACGGTGGCCAGGTTATGCGTTGGCCGGGCCGAGCACGATCTCTCCGCCGCTCATCTCGCGGCGGTCATCCCGGACCTTCCGGCCGGCATCAGCGGGGCTGTGGCGCTGGCGGCGGTGTGGGCGGCGGGGCTCCTTCCCGGGGACCGGCTCATCCCCCCCGGCCCGGTCGCGGCCCGACTGCGGTTCGCCGCGGGAGGTGGCGATGCGTGAGCGTTGGATCGACCGTCGACGGCCGCCGGCGATGTCGCGGCGCGGGTTCCTCGATCTGTCGGCCGGCGGGGCGGCCGGCGGCGGTCTCGGGCTCACGCTCGGCGGCCTCCTCCGGGCCCGCGTCGCCGCCGCCGAGCTGGCGGTGGCCCGTCCCATCCGCTCCTGCATTCTCCTCTTTTGGTACGGCGGCCCGAGCCATCTCGACACGTTCGACATGAAGCCGTCGGCCGCGGCCGATATTCGCAGCGAGTTTGCCCCGATCTCCACCGCGGTACCCGGCGTGCAGATCTGCGAGCACCTGCCGGGGCTGGCCCGGGTGATGGACAAGATCGCGATCGTGCGGAGCATGCACCACGAGGCGAATCTCCACGATTCGGCTTCGATCCATGCCCTCACCGGTCGGCCCCTCGAAGGACCAGACCGGGAGCTGTTCGTGCCGACGCGGCAGTTCCATCCCTCCCATGGCAGCGTCGTCTCGGCGCTCAATCCGGCCCCGGTCGGTGAGGTGCCCTTCGCCTCGCTGCCGCATGTGTTCCGCAATGTTCACCCTGTCCCCTGCCAGGGGGCCGGCTTCCTCGGGGCCGGGCACGACCCGCTCCTGATCGACGTCGATCCGGTCGCGCGGAGCTATCCGGTCGATGCCCTCCTCCCCCGCGCGGGCGCCGACGCCGGCCGTCGTGCGGGCCGCCTCGGCCTTCTCGAGGCCCTCGACGGAGCCGCTCTCGCGGTGCCCGGGGCCAATCCCTTCTCCGCCTTTACCGCTCGGGCCTGTGGCCTCCTTGAATCGAAGGCGATCCGCGACGCGCTCGATGTCTCCAAGGAGCCGGCCGCGGTGCGCGAAGCCTACGGCTTCACCGCCGATCCCCTTCCCGCCGGCGAGGTCAACGGCGGCGGCGGCGAGATGGGGGTGGCGCGGCAGATGCGGGGGCAGAATCTCCTCGTGGCCCGGCGGCTGGTCGAGGCGGGGGTGCCGTTTGTGAATGTCTACGACTACCGCCAGCAGGGGCAAAACTGGGACGCCCACGTCAAGTGCGCCAGCCAGCACAAGAACCATCTCCTCCCGATCGCCGATCGGTCGCTGGCCGCGCTGATCACCGATCTTGACCAGCGTGGCCTGCTCGAATCGACGCTCGTCGTGGCGATGGGGGAGTTCGGGCGGACGCCGAAGATCAATTCCGGCGCCGGCCGCGACCATTGGCCCCACTGCTATTCGGTGATCCTCGCCGGCGGCGGGATCCAGGGAGGGGCGATCCACGGGGCGAGTGATCGCAGCGGCGCGTTTCCAGCGGCCGATCCGGTCACGCCTGGGGATCTGGCCGCGACGATCTTCTGGCGATTCGGGATCGACCCTGCCCGGGAGATCCACGACCCGCTCGGCCGCCCGCATCGCATCGCCACCGGCTCACCCATCCGGGCGATCTTCTAGACATCGCCGGGAGGAGATCGGCAGCGGCCGCCTTACCCCCGCGCCGGCGGGAGGCGAAACGGCGCCCGGTACTCCAGCCGCTCGAGATCGCGGGCTGGCCCCGCAACGAGCACCGGCCCGCTGTCAGTGGCGAGGGCCTGGGCGCTGGTCGCCTTTCCTGCCGCCGTCTCGACCCACTCTCCGCAGCGGATCGTGCCACCGGCCGGCTCGCAGCCATTGGCCACGAGCATCCGGCGGACGCGGTCGACAAGCTGGGCCGCGTCATCCTTCGGCTCCCGGGCGGCGATTCGCTCGACGATGCCCTCGAAGGGGAGCTCCTTGCCGAGCCGATAGGAGATGTTGCCGAGATGGCACAGCGCCGTCGACTGCACCCCTTCGCCGATCTCGGCGGCGAGGAGTCGCGGATCGTGGGCCCGGACTGCGGCGAGGAAGTTGGCGACATGCTTTTCGAAATGGTTTCCCTCGCCGAGAAGTGTCTTCACCGGCATGCCAGCAGGGTCGAGAACGACCACCTCCGGGCTGTGCGCCTTCCAGACCACGCTTCCCTCGGTGCCGTGGATCTGGATCCCCATCCCCAGCCCGGCAACGTCGGCGACATCTTTGAGATTGCGGATCTCGGTGACGAGCGTCACCTCGGGGAAGAGCGTCAGGCTGGTCTGCGTGTGGGGCGTCTCGGCGGCGTCGGCGTAGCCTGAGCGGGTACCGAAGGAGAGCGTCGCCAAGCCAGGCCCCGAGAGGTCGAGCATGGTCCGGGCGGCGTCGAGAAAGTGGATCCCGTTGTTGCCGAGATCGCCATCGCCGGTCGGCCAGAACCAGTGCCAGTCGTAGTGGAACTGCGGCCGCGAAAGTGGAGCGAGGGATGCGGGGCCGCAGAACAGGTCGTAGTTGACCCCCGGCGGCGGCTGGAAGCCGCC
The DNA here is from genome assembly GCA_009691925.1 of Planctomycetaceae bacterium. Taxonomy (GTDB): domain Bacteria; phylum Planctomycetota; class Planctomycetia; order Pirellulales; family UBA1268; genus QWOP01. Next base: position 1,249 of record SIAG01000098.1, on the reverse strand, counting down.
CGGCCCCCCGATCGGCGCCCGGTGGCTCGTGTAGAGCATCCGGGCGAGGGTCGGCTGGCCGATCCCGCCGGCGGCAAGAAAGGCCCGCGCCTCGTGGAGGCAGGGGAGCGAGCGGGCCTGCGTCCCCCCCTGACAGACGCGCCCCAGCCGGCGGGCCGTGGCCGCCAGGCGCTGCCCCTCCTCGATCGAATGGCAGACCGGCTTCTCGACGTAGGCGTCCTTGCCGGCCTCCATCGCGAGGATCGCGGCCAGGGCATGCCAGTGGTTCGGCGTGGCGACGGTGACGACGTCGAGGGAGGCGTCGTCGAAAGGCGTCCGCAAATCGGAGGCGACGCGCGGCCGCGGGCCCTGCTTCGTGGCGATCTGGTCGGCGAGTTTCTCGGCGCGGCCGCGATCGGGGTCGCAGACCCACGTCACGCGCGCCCCGTTCCGGCCAGCCAGCTCCTCGGCATGGGCGGGGCCGCGGATGCCGCAGCCGAGGATCGCGACAGAAATCTCGTCGAGCGGGGAAGCCACGGCCGCGGCGTCGTCGGCCTGGCCAGAGTGCCACCATCCCCCCTGCCCCACCAGCGCCGCCAGGGCCGCGCTGCTGGCGACGGCCCGGCGCCGCGTGAACCGTTTCCCTCGCATCGGGTGCCCCTTGCCAAAAAGACGAACGTCGGCGATATCTCCGTCAGCCCATCAGCTCTGCGATCGGCTTGCCGTGGTCGACGACCGGCGTCGGCCGGCCATTGAGATCGTCGATCATCACCCGCGGGGCATCGATGCCGAGGTGGTGGTAGATCGTCGCCAGGAAATCCCCCGCCGTGCAGCGGCGCTCGGTGACATCCTCCCCCTTGCGATCGGTGGCCCCGATGACGCGGCCGGTCTGGATGCCGCCGCCGGCCCAGATGTTGGAATAGGCCCGCGGCCAGTGGTCGCGGCCGGGCTGCTTCGTGCCGGCCGGGGCGCTGGCGGCCCCTTCGCCGGTGCTCGGCGAATACTCGATCCGTGGCGTGCGGCCAAACTCACCGGTGACAACGACGAGGACACGCTGATCGAGGCCCCGCTCGTAGATGTCTTCGATGAGCGCCGTCACCGATTGATCGTAGGCATCGGCCCGGTAGCGGAGGGCGTCAAAGACATGGTGATTGACGGCATGGTCGTCCCAGTTGCCGACCCGGCCACACAACGCTCCGGCGAGTTGCGTGGTGACGATGTCGACCCCCGCCTCGATAAGACGCCGGCACATGAGGAGCTGCTGGCCCCA
>SIAG01000097.1 GCA_009691925.1 Planctomycetaceae bacterium | reverse complement strand
CGGCCGGGGGTCCCTTCGAGGAACTCGAGGGTGTGGAGGGTGACCGTCTGCCCCCCCTTCGTCTGCAGGTCGCGGCGGACCAGTTCCGGGACGAGGACTTCGTGCACGACCGGCCCGATCGTCAGTTCGAGCGAGCCGATCTCGACCGCCCCGAGCGTTCCTGTGAGCCGCTTGATCATCCGTCATCCTCCGGGAAACCTTCGTCACCGCCATCTTTTCTGCTCCCCCCGGGGGGCGGTGCCGCACGCCGCGCCGACCGCCGCGGGGCCGGCTTGGCTCCCAGGTCGGCCGCCAATCCTCGCTGGCGGATCCTCAGGTGCCAGTCGGCCAGCGCTACGGCGAGGGCATCGGCGACGTCGGCCGGTTCCGGGCGGGCGGCGAGGGCCAACTCCCGCTGGACCGCCGCCTGCATCTGTTCTTTCCCCGCCTGGCCACTCCCGGTGAGGAGGCTTTTGACCCGCGCCGGGGGATAGTTGTTGACCGTCAGACCGGCTTGGGCCGCCGCCAGACAGATCACCCCCCGGGCGTGCCCCATGAGGATCGCCGTGCGGGGAAACTTCGCATGGACAAACACCTGCTCGATCGCCATGACGGCGGGCGAGAGGGCCCCGAGGACGTCGCGGACGCCTTCGTGGATCGTCGCCAGTCGGGTCTCGAGCGTCTCGCCACGGGAGCGGATCGTGCCCGCCTCGACGAGCCTGACGATCCCGCCACGGCAATCGATGACGCCGTAACCGGTGACATTCAGCCCGGGATCAAAGCCGACGACTCGCTGCCAGGGGATCGCTCCGTCGGCCGGGCCGCCGGCAGACGGGCGGGGGGCAGGGGCCGAGAATGGGGACGGCGGCGGCATCTGGGCAGACTACCCGCCAGCCGTCGCGCCCCCCAAGGGCAGTTAAGCGTCGGGGGCCTGCCTTCGAACTGCGGCCAGCCGCCGCACACCGAAAAAATACACCCCGCTGGGCTCGAACCAGCAACCTTCGGTTCCGTAGACCGATGCTCTATCCAATTGAGCTAGGGGTGCCCGTGCCTGGCACAGTTCAAAGGATACTCCATCGGGGGCCATCAACCAAGATTGCTCTTCGGGAGATCGGTTTTCCTCAGCGCATGCCGCTTGTTCACCGCGCCGGCATCCATCCCCGAGCTTTCAGAGCCGGGGGGAAAGAGAAAACCGTCGTCGTCGACGAGGTACCCCGGGGAGAGGAGAAACGACGGGGGATCGTCGCGCTCATCGCTCTCCCGCCGGGCGCCGCCGGCTGCCACGACGAGCGTCGCGTCGGCCGCCGCTACGTCGCCGCCGAGCGTCGCGAGCCCGAGGCGGGTGCGGAGGGAAGCCTCCGGCCAGACGACCACCCCGGTGACCACGCGCCCCAGCGACTCCGGACGGCAGGTGACTATCTCATCCAACGCCATCCGGGAGGGGGGAGTGTTCATCGACACCAGCCCGCCGACGGCCTCCGGCGCGAAGGCCACCACCGGCTCGATGCCATGGGCCTCGCGAAACGCCTCCGCCGCCTCTCGGGCAGCCGCAAGATCGGCCGGGGCGCCGATCGGGAGGACAATCACGTCGGGGGGCCGGCCGACGGCCGAGCGGGGCAGCGCCGCCAGCCCTGCCACCTGACCGGCCCGGGCCAGCCAGATCGTGGCCCGCCAAGCCTGCAGTTGGTCGGCCATCTGCTGCGGCGAAAGATCGGGCCGGATCGTCGTCGCCGCGATCCCCAGCAGCACGCCACCGCAGACGCCCAGCGACCGCTCGAGCGGATCACCGGAGGCCAGCGACGACGCCATCCGATCTTCGCGGCGCACGAGGCAGCAGCCGTCGAACGCCTCGGCCGTGGCCGCCAGCGCTCCCCAGTCGAGGCGCTCTTCACCGCTCCCGATTCCCCCTCCGCTCTGCACTGCATCGAGCGCCGCGCGGAGCGGTTCGGCGGCGCGGCGGTGCCGCCGCAGCCAGGCCGCGATCTCGCGCTGGGCGCCGCGCGTCGCTAGCATGCGCCCGCGGAGACCATGGGCGGCGAGCTCCTGGAGAGCAAAGCGGGCATCTCGGGGGGAGGTGCCGACCGGGAGCGGCCGGCCGAAGCGGACCGTCAGCGGCCGCCGCCAGCCCCCGCCAACGAGCCGGGGACACTTCCGGAAAAACCGCCCCTCGGAGAAGGAGAGGACGCTTCCCCACATGCCGTCGATGTGGACCGGCACGATCGGCGCCCCAACCCGGCCGAGGACCCAATCGAGCCCGCGCCTGAAGCCGAGAAGCTGCCCGGTCCGGGAGATCGCCCCCTCGGAAAAGATCCCAACCGCATCGCCGGCGGCGAGCCCCTCCTGCACCGACCGCAGCGCCTGGGCGATCGACTTCGGCCGGGGCTCGAAGAGGATGAAGCGCCATTGGTCGGAGAGCATCCGCAGGAACCGGCCGCGGATGTTCGGCCCGTAGACGAGCATCCGCAAGGGGCGGGGCGAGGAAAGGACGAGGACGAAGCCGTCGAGCCAGGAGAGGTGGTTGGCCACCACGACAGCCGGTCCGGTGGCCGGCAGCCGATCGGCGTGACGGACGCGGTACCGCCAGCCGGCATGGACGATCGAGGCGACAAACAGACGCAGCGTCGCGCGCGGCGCGGACCACACCGCAGCGGCGGTGGCCCCGAGCGAGAGGAGCGCGAAGATCGCGAAGATCGCCCGGGCGGAGAGCATCGGTGGCCCTCCCTCCACGAGCGGCGCCCGCAGCCCGCCGTAGGCCAGCGACGCCAGGAACATGCCGCTAAAAAGGAGGAGGTTTGTCGCCCCGAGCACTCCCCCGAGCCGTTCTGGAGGGCTCTTGGCCTGGAGGTACGTTTCCAGCGGCACGTCGAACATCCCCGCCCCGAAGCCGAGCACCACCAGCCACACAAGGGGGATCCACGCGGCCGCCCCGCCGGCCTCGACAAACCGGCCGCCGATGCAGGCCAGCGCCACGAAGGCGACGCTCATGACAAGGCCACCGAGCGGCACAAATCCGAGATCGACGCGCGGATCGGCCCCTTCCGGTCGCGCGGCGAGCTTGCCGGTCACGACACTCCCCGCCCCGATGCCGGCGACGAGGGCCACGAGGAGGGGCACGACCTGCGCCTGGGACATCGCCCCCGCCTCGGTGGCGAACTGATCGACATTGGCCTGGGCCACGGCGCCGATCGCCCAGAAAAACACGATCCCTGCGGCGGCGGCGGCCAGCTCAGGCTGGCGGACGAGGAGGCTCAAGTCGGTCCAGGTCCGCGCCAAGGCGTTCCAAGCGGGGGGAGCGTCGGGGGCCGCGGGGGCCAACCGCGGCAGGAACACCGCCGCCGCCAGCCCCAGCAGGGCCGTGCCTCCGAGGAGCATGCCCGTGGGCCAGGCACGCATCCACGCCGAGGCGGCGTCGAGCGCCGTCGCGTCGGCCACCCAGTTGCCGGCGGCCGTCCCGCCGAGGACGGCGACGAGCGACACGAGCGAGAAGAGCCCGTTGGCCGACGAGAGGCGCGACGGCGGAACGAGCTCGGGAATGACGCCGACGATCGATGGCGTCATCAACGCCGCCTGCATCCCGATCGCCATCACCGCCCCGAGGAGCAGCCACAGGCCCGTCGGCAGCCCCCACCATGCCTCCGTTCCCCCCAGGCCGAAGCCGAGCACGGCCGTCGCCGCTGCGGCGATGAAGACTTCAGCGCCTTTGCACCAGCGGATGACCGAGGTTTTCGACTCTCGGTCGGCGAGCGATCCGGCCAGCCAAGAGAAGAGGACGTAGGGGAGCGACAGCCCGACCAGCCCGATCGTGAGCACGAGGCTGACGCGCCCCTCCTCGACAAGCTTCTTCCCCAACCCGATCGCCAGCCACTTGATGGCGTGATCGTTGATGAGCGTCAGCGCGCGGACGACCAGGAGCGCGGCGAATCCGCCCCTCCAGAGCGAGTTCCCCGCGGCAGGCGCCGGGAGAGCGGAGGGGGGCTGACTGGGGGTGGGGCTATCCACGGCGGAGGCTCGCAGAGGGCAGAGAGAGGCCAAAGAACCAGGTGCGGGCGTTTATCGACACCCGTCCAGGCGACGCTCGCAACGAGGTGTCACCGTTGACCCCTTCCGGGGCCGGCGGGTGTCCGGGCCAACCGTCCCCGCGCCCCACAATCGGTTTTCCCCCTTCCATCGCACCGAGGGTCCGAGGGAAGACCGGCCACGCACCGGCGGAAGACTACCAAAGGTTTGCAAACGCCGTGGCGGGCGACGTATCTTCCAAGGGAAGGCATGAGGCCTTTCCGCCCTCCTCGAGGATCCCTCCGATGACCCGCTCACACACCGCATCCGCTTCGTTTTCTGGCCGTTTCGGCAGGGTGCTCCTCGCGTCCCTGGCCGGTTTGCTCGGCACCGGGTGGGGGGGGTTCGGGGCCGCCGACGCCGTTGCCCAGACGATCGTCTACCGCCCCATTGTGACCGGATTCGCCCCTCCGGCCGGCCCGTATGTTGCCAACTACAATCCGGCGGGGAACTACGCCGCCGTTTCCGCCTTCTCCCCCCCGGTGGTCAACACCGTCCCGATGGCGGCGATCTCGATGCCGCTGACCGCGGTCGTTCCCGGCAGTTCGATGGCCGTGACGAGCTACGCCGTCCCCGCGATGACCACTGTTGCCCGCCCCGTCACCATCTATTACGCCCCCTCCTACGCCGCCGCGGCCCCCACCGTGGCAGCCTACGCCCCCAACTCCGAGTTCGTCTCGCCCATGTCGGGACCGGTCGCCGTGACCTCGTATTACGCCCCGTCCTACGCCCCCGCCTACGCCCCAACCGTGGTCATGGCACCGGTGGCCATGGCCCCGACGGTGCAGATGGTGCCCACCGCCGTTGCGGTCCCGCTCTATCGCCGCGGCCCCTTCGGTGGCCTGCGGCCGGTCCGCGGCGCTTACTGGTCGGCGTACTGACGTTCCCTGCTGGCCCGATCGTCGCCGGCGCCCCCCGACCTGCCCCCGCTGCGGCGCGGTGCTATAGTACCGACGCTCCGGGGCATCTAAGCCCCGCGCGGATGCGGCTCGGACGCCATGCCCCGCGACGGCCCGCGCCCTCCGGCAGGGTGGCCCGATGTGGCACGGTCGTCTTTTTTGTCATGGTCGTCATTGGACAACGGTGGGATGGCAAAGGAAAAGACGGTCAACATCATTGGGGCCGGGCCGGGTGGACTTGGTTGCGCCATGCTGCTGGCCGCCGCCGGCGTCCGCGTGCGGATCCTCGAACGTCTGCCGTTTCCCGGCGGACGGACAAGCACGATCAACACCCCCGAGGGCTTCCGCTTCGATCTCGGGCCGACCTTCTTCCTCTACCCGAGGGTCCTCGACGACATCTTCACCGTCTGCGGCCGCGATCTGCGGCGTGAGGTTGATCTCGTCCGGCTCGATCCCCAGTACCGGCTCGTCTTCGGTGCCGGTGGGGAGCTCCTCGCCACGCCCGACATCGGCCGGATGGAGGCCGAGGTCGCCCGGCTGTCGCCGGTCGATGCCGGTGCCTTTACCCGGTTCATGAATGAGACCCGGGAGAAGTTTGTTCGTTTCGCGCCGTTCCTCGAGAAGCCCTTCGAGAGCTGGCGCGATCTGGTCAACCCCGATCTCATCAAGCTCATGCCGCTCCTGAAGCCATGGCGGAGCTTAAACGACGAGCTGGGGAGCTTTTTCCGCGACGAACGGATCCGTCTAGCGTTTACGTTCCAGTCGAAATACCTGGGGATGTCACCGTTCCGCTGCCCTAGCCTGTTCTCGATCCTGTCGTTCCTCGAATACGAGCACGGCGTCTTTCATCCGATCGGCGGATGCGGCGCGGTGTCGAGCGCGATGGCTCGGATCGCCGGTGAGATGGGGGTGGAGATCCACTACTCCGAAGCGGTCGAATCGCTCCGCTTCGACGGCCGCAGAATCGCCGCGGTGCAGACGCAGGAGGGGGAGTACGAGGCCGATGCCACGGTCATCAATGCCGACTTCGCCCGCTCGATGACGCGCTTGGTTCCCGACCGGTTGCGGCGCCGCTGGAGCGACCGGCGGATCGCCTCGAAGCGGTTCTCCTGCTCGACGTTCATGCTCTACCTCGGGATCGAGGGGCAGTATGACGTGCCCCATCACACCATCTATTTGTCGGCCAACTACCGCGACAACCTCGCCGACATCGAGACCCGCCATGCCCTCGGTCCCGATCCGTCGATGTATGTGCAAAACGCCTGCATCACCGATCCCTCCCTCGCCCCCGCCGGTCACAGCACGCTCTACTTGCTGATTCCGGTCACCCACCGCCATCCCAACGTCGACTGGCGCCGCGAGGCCCCCCGCTACCGCGAGGTGGCGCTCGATCAGCTCCAGCGGATGGGGATCGACGGCGTCCGGGAGCGGATCCGCTTCGAGAAGATGATCACGCCGGACGACTGGCAGGATGACTACGAGATCTACCGCGGCGCGACGTTCAACCTCTCCCACGATCTCGGCCAAATGCTCCATCTCCGTCCGCACAACCGCTTCGAGGACCTCGACGGGGTGTACCTCGTCGGGGGTGGCACCCATCCCGGCAGCGGCTTGCCTGTGATCTACTCCTCTGCCCGGATCACGACCGATCTGCTCCTCGACGACCTCGGTCTCGCGGGCCTTCCCCAACCCTCCCCATTGACGACGGCCGGTCGCCCGCGGGCTCCCGCCACCGTTTAGTCCGCCGGCACCGAAGCCCCCGCTCCCTGCCGATCGATCGCCACCGAAAACCGAGACCGTCAAGAGCCAAGCGCCGGCACGAGCCGAGCCGAGGAAGGGATGATGCAAACCGTCAACGAATCGAACCGGGTCGTCGTCATCGGGGCCGGACTCGGTGGCTTGGCCGCCGCCTGCACACTGGCGGCACGCGGCTACGCAGTGACGCTGTGCGACAAGAATCCGTGGGTCGGGGGGAAGGCGGCGATCCTCTCGGAGCAGGGCTACCGCTTCGACATGGGGCCGACGATCCTCACGATCCCGGAGGTCCTGCGGCGGATCTTCGCCGAGGCCGGGCGCGACGTCGACCAAGCCCTCGACCTGATCCGGCTCGACCCGCAGTGGCGGAGCTTCTTTACCGACGGTTCGACGCTCGATCTGTGCGCTGATGTGCCGCAGATGCAGGCCACGCTCGACCGCCACGCGCCGGGGACCGGGGCGGGGCAGGGGTACGGGCGGTTCATGGAGCTCTCGAAGCGGCTCCACCGGATCTCCGATGAGTTTTTCTTTTGGCGCCCGGTGGGCGGGCTCTCCGACATGTTCGACCCGCACCGCAGTTTCAATGTGGGGATGCTCCGCGAGATCATGGGGATGCGACCGGGGCACAGCGTTTCGGGCACCGTCCGGGCCTTCGTGCCCGACGCCCGGGCGGCGCAGATGTTCGATCATTTCACGCAGTATGTGGGAAGCTGCCCCGAATCCTCGCCGGCAATCCTCTGCGGCATCGCCAACATGCAGTCGCGCGACGGGGTCTGGTATCCGCGCGGGGGAACTGGTGCCGTGCCACGGGCCCTGGCCAGCCTGGCGGTCGATCTCGGAGTCGACATCCGCACCCGCACCGCCGTCAGCCGGATCCTCGTCGAGAAAGGGAAGGTGCGCGGCGTAGTGACGGAGCAGGGGGAGACGATCCCGGCGGCCGTGGTGGTGAGCAACTCCGACAGTGTCCGCACTCACCGCGAGCTTGTCGAAGGCGCGCCCGCCGCTCGATTTCTCGGGCGGCGGAAGTACGAGCCGGCCTGTTCCGGAGTCGTCCTCTACCTCGGCCTCGACCGCCGTTACGAACAACTCCTCCACCACAACTTCGTGTTCTCAGCCGACCCGCACGAGGAGTTCGATTTCATCTACCGCAAGGGGGAGCCGGCCCCCGATCCGACCTGCTACGTCTGCGCCCCGGCCGTCACCGAACCGGAGGTGGCGCCGCCCGGAGGGGAGGCCCTCTACGTGCTCGTTCATACCCCCTACCTCCGGCCCCACCACGACTGGTCGAAGATGTTCGCCCCCTATCGGAAGCGGATCATCGAGAAACTCGTCTCCACGGCCGGACTCGAGGATATCGAGCAGCATATCGTCGTCGAGCGGTTCCTCACGCCGCAGGACATCAACGACCGCTACCACGTCCTAGACGGCGCGATCTACGGCCTGGCGAGCCACGGCAGATTCTTCGGCGCCTTCAAGCCCTCGAACCGTTCTCCCGACATCGAAGGGCTGTACCTCGCCGGTGGCTCTGCCCACCCAGGTCCGGGCATGCCGATGGTGATGATGTCGGGCTGGATCGCGGCCGACACCGTCGATAAGGATCGGCTCGTCGAGCCCTCCGGCCCGGTGTCGACGCCGGCCTCCTGCGCGGTCTGACGGCGCTTGGGAGGAACTCTTGAAGAGCGCCGTTACGGGGAGTGATGGGCGGGGTCAACTCCCCCCCTTCTCGCGAACCCTCTATCACTGGTTCATGGTCTCTGTCCGTCGTTCGATGCGCCGGCACTTCCACAGCTTGCGGTTGCTCGGCGGCGCGGGGGGAGGGCCCGATCATCCCGATCTCGGGGGTCAACCGGTAATCCTCTACACCAACCATCCCGGCTGGTGGGATCCGCTCGTGTTCTTCACCGTCGCCCAAGAGCTCTGGCCCGATCGGCTCAACTACGGCCCGATCGACGCCGCGGCTCTGGGCAAGTACCGGTTCCTCGAACGAATTGGATTGTTCGGCATCGAGCCAGGGACGCGCCGCGGCGCGGCCCGTTTCCTCCGCATCGCCCGGGCCGCCGGCCGTCGCCCCGACGTCATTTTCTGGGTCACGGCCCAGGGGCAGTTCGCCGACCCGCGGGAGCGCCCGATCGTGATCCGCCCGGGGGTTGGGCACGCCGCGGGAGCGAACGAACAAGGGGTGATCGTGCCGATGGCGGTCGAGTACCCGTTTTGGAATGAGCGCTTGCCCGAAGCGCTCGTGGCCTTCGGCGACCCGATCCCGATGGGGCGGGGCGACGGCCTCGACGCCCATGACTGGACCTCGCTCCTCGCGGAGCGTCTCGAGGCGACCCAGGACCGGTTGGCCCGGGCCGCCCGGGGGCGCGACCCGGCCCCGTTCCGCACGCTCCTGGCCGGGGATGTCGGGGTGGGGGGAGTCTACGATCTCGGCCGCCGACTCCGTGCCTGGCTCGCGGGCCAACCGTTCGATCCCTCCCACGGCAGCCGTCCGCCCCCCTCCCCGGAGCCGCGGCAATGATCCTGGCCTGGTGGACCCTGCCGGGCTTGGCGTTGGCCAGCCTGCCGGCGCTGCTGACGCTCTCCAATCTGCGGTTCTTCACCCGCGCCCCGCGACCGGCGCCGGGCGCGCGCCCCGCCGGGGTCTCCGTCCTCGTGCCGGCCCGCGACGAGGCCCGGGTCATCGGCCGGCTCGCCGCCGCCGTTCTTTCCAACCGCGGTGTCGACCTCGAACTGGTGATCCTCGACGACGACAGCCGGGATGAGACCGCGGCGATCGTCTCGGCCCTTGCCGTCACCGATCCGCGCGTCCGGCTGCTCCACGGTCAGCCGCTCCCCCCCGGCTGGTGCGGCAAACAGCACGCCTGCTGGCAGCTCGCCCAAGCGGCGCGCCACGATCTCCTCGTGTTCCTCGACGCCGACGTCACCCTCGAGCCTGATGCCCTGGCACGGACGGTCGCCTTCCTCGAGACACGAGGCGTCGATCTGGCGAGCGGATTCCCCCGCCAGGAGACCGGCTGCCTCCTCGATTGGCTGCTCCTCCCGCTCATCCACTTCGTGCTCCTCGGCTACCTCCCGCTGGCGATCGCCCGTATCGACAACCGCCCCGGACTCGCCGCCGGATGTGGCCAATTATTCATCACCCGGCGGGAGGCCTACCGGGCTTGCGGGGGCCATGCCGCCATCAAGGCCTCCCTCCATGACGGCATCAAGCTCCCCCGCGCCTATCGGGCCGCGGGCCTCTCGAGCGATCTGTTCGATGCCGGTGACATCGCCCGCTGCCGGATGTACGGCACCGAACGGGAGGTGCTGCGGGGCCTCGGGAAGAACGCCACCGAGGGGATCGCCGCGGCGGGGAGCATCCTCCCCTTCACCCTTCTCCTCGCCGGCGGCCAGATCCTCCCGGCACTCCTCCTCGGCTCCGGCCTCGCCGCTGGATGGGAGGGCTGGCCGACCTGGGGCGTGGCCATGGCACTGGCGGCCGCGGCCGCCGCGTGGGCCCCGAGACTCCTGGCGGTCCACCGCTTTGGCCACAGCCTCACCAGCGCCCTGGTCCATCCGCTCGGCGTGGCAGTGTTCCTCGGCATCCAGTGGACCGCCCTGATCCGCCGCTCGCTCGGCCTGAAGACGAGCTGGCGGGGCCGATCGCTGTCGCCCCAGTAGCGGAGCGCTGGCCGCTCACCCCACCGCCCCCCGGGCGAGAGCCCGACGCGCCGCGCGGGCCGCCGCTTCAGCCGCGGTGAGACTGTCGGCGACGGCCGTCAGATGCCCCATCTTCCGCCCCGGCCGCGGGGCCGATTTGCCGTAGAGATGAAGGCTCACCCCCGCCACCGCCAGGGCAGCGTTCCAGTCAGGCTCCCCCAGCTCCCAACAGTCGCCGAGGAGATTCACCATCGCCGCCGGGGAGCGGAGCCGGGGGGATCCGAGCGGAAGGCCACAGACGGCTCGTACCTGCTGCTCGAATTGGCTCGTCACGGCCGCTTCGATCGTGAGGTGACCGGAGTTGTGGGGCCGCGGGGCGATCTCGTTGACCAGCAACCCCCCGTCGGAGGTGACGAAGAACTCGACACAGGCGACGCCGACGACGTCGAGTGCCTCGAGGACCCGCTCCGCCATCCGCCGCGCGGCGCTAACAGTGGCCTCCGGCAGCCCCGAAGGAACGAGCGAACAGTCGAGGATGTGGTGGCGATGGTGGTTGAGCGCGGGCTCCCAGGTGCAGATCTCCCCCTCGAGCCCGCGGGCGGCGACGACCGAGAGCTCGGAGGCGAACGGAATCCATCCCTCCAGAACCAGCTCCGCCGGTCCCAAGCTTCCCCAGGCGGCATCGACGTCCGCCGGGCTGTCGATGCGGCGCTGCCCCTTCCCGTCATAGCCCGCGCCACACGTTTTCAGGACGGCCGGCAGCCCCGTCCGCGCCACGGCGGCCAGAAGGTCGTCCCGCGAGCGGACCATGCTGTGCGGGGCGCAGGGGATCGCGTGGGCGACGAGGAACGCCTTCTCCCGCCCCCGATCCTGGGTCGTGAACAGCACCTCTGGCCCCGGGCGGACCGGCACGACGGCGTTGAGGGCCCGGGCCGCGACCACCGGTACGTTCTCGAACTCGTACGTCACCGCCGCGAATCGGCCCCCGAGCGCTACCAACCTGGCCGGGTCGTCGAGGAGCCCGACATGGACCCGGTCGCAGTGCCGGGCGGCGGGGCAATCGGCATGGTCGACGACCGCCTCAACGCGATAGCCCATCCGCCGGGCGGCGGAGGCGAACATGGCGCCGAGCTGGCCACCACCGAGGACGCCGAGGGTAGCGCCGGGGAGGATGGGGGACCGACCGGCGAGGGAAGGGGAGAGACTGGGAT